>NZ_DATGTT010000001.1:0-56189 GCF_035301675.1 Lentibacillus sp.
GTACCGAACGTTGCGGCCATTTCCTTGGAATGCTTCCGGCGCTTCTTCCGCTGAGCTGCGCGTTCGGGCGCTGATTCGTGCAATTCTTTCTCCTGAGCCGAAACCGGATAAACCTGTGGAACAGGGACTGGTTTTCCGTCATCGTTTATCGCTACAAAGGTCGAAAAGGCTGTCGTGCACACTTTCCGATCACCTGTTAACAGATTTTCAGTCACAGCCTTCACAAACACCTCCATAGATGTATTATGTGTCCATGTTACGTATGCTTCAACACAGATGGAATCCCCTTCTTTAACCGGCGACAGAAAATCAACTGAATCTGTTGATGCCGTTACAACCAGTTTTCGCGCATGTCTCACAGCTGCAATCGCAGCAACATCATCAATATATGCCATCAGCTTGCCCCCGAACAGTGTTCCGTGATTATTGGTATCCGGCGGCAGCACATGCGATGTTTTAACAGCAAGCGAATCTCTGCAAGGTTTCTTATCCATATCAATTCCTCCGTTTCAAAGGTTTACTGGTAGTGTTCCCATTTTATTTGTTATAATATCGGAGAAATCAATCTCGAAATTGACTCCTTCAGGCGCACACCGAGCGACCGCTTCAGGTATAATTTCCGGGTTATTTGGGTTGAATAGGAAATATCCTCATTAAATGCCTCCAGCAGCCTTTCCGACAACCCCTGGTTATACAGGAATGCGTTCACCTCAAAATTCAGACGGAAGCTGCGCACATCAATGTTTGCTGTACCAACTGAGGCAATTTTTCCATCAACGATAATCGTTTTGGCATGCAGAAAACCTTTTTGATAAATATAGGCTTCAGCTCCCGCATTCAGCAAATCACCTATATATGACAGTGTTGCCCAGTAGACAAACGGATGATCGGGTTTATTCGGAATCATCACTTTTACATCAACACCCGATAATGAAGCAATACGCAGCGCATCCTGCAAGCTGTCATCCGGAATGAAATAAGGCGTCTGGATGTACACATATTTTTTTGCCGACATAATCATTTTAATATAGCCATTCTTAATCTGCTCCCAGTCGGAGTCCGGGCCGCTTGAAACAATCTGCACACCGGTATCCCCACATTTTTCGCTGGCATAATAGCGGTCTTCATATACAATATTGTGCCGGGACGCTTGGTTCCAGTCCATAATAAACCTGGTCTGCATGTTGGCCACCGCATCACCGCAAATACGCAAATGGGTGTCGCGCCAATAGCCGAACTTTTTACTGTACCCCAGATATTCATCACCGATATTAAACCCGCCGATATAGCCGATTTTCCCGTCAATAATTGCTAACTTCCGGTGGTTGCGGTAGTTAATCTTGAGGTTGATTTTCGGAATCTTCGCCGGAAAAAATGATTCAATTTCAACACCTGCCTGGCGCATGCGGCGAACAAACTTTCTGCTGATTCTTCTTGACCCCATGTCGTCATACAGGACACGCACCTCCACCCCTTGTCTGACTTTTCGGATGAGTACATCTGACATTCGTTTACCCAGCCGGTCATGGCGCAGGATATAGTATAACAAATGAATATGATCTGTCGCCTGCTCCATATCCTGAATGAGTGCGTCAAACTTTTCCTTGCCGTCTGTATAGATGTCCACACTGTTATCTTGTGTCAAAATCGCATCATCATTGCTCAGATGCAAGTAGTACAGTTCTTTATACTCGGCCAGTTTCGGATTTTTGTAATGAAAATTACCTTTTTTCAGCGCACGCAGTTGTTCCTGTACAGCGAACTTCACCCCTAATTTCACTTTAGTGTCCCAAGTAAAAATACGCTGTCCGCTGATCCGTCTCCCAAAAATCAAATACAAAAGGAAGCCGGCTATAGGGATAAAAAGCAGGACCATCAGCCAGGCCCACGTTGCCGTTGCATCTTTCCGCTCCAGAAAAATGATGGCTAAGGCCAGCGCAATGTTTAAACCAATGACGACTTCCAAAAGGATTGACCAAAGTCCCACACGTAAAACCTCTCTTTGCGAAAACGAGTCATTTCACCTTATCATAGCATAATTTTCCTTCATGCGTTAATCTGTTGTTAAATCGCTTTGAAAAAATTGAGATCAGAGCATTTACTCCGGGTTATAACAAAAGGAGGGCTTTACGTGTCAGCTAAACGGGCACTGATCATTGGGGGATCCGGCATGCTGAAAGGTGTTTCCCGCTGGTTCAATGAAATGGATTATACGGTCTATATCATCGGGCGTGACAGACGAAAATTGGAAAATGTCCGGATTGAAAGCAAGCATCCGGAAAACAGTTATGGTATATCAGTTGATTATCGAGACAGCGAACAGCTGAAACAACAACTGACTAGCGTTTTAGCAGCCGATGGGGTCCCGGATATCGTTGTCAGTTGGATTCACTCGACAGCACCAAATGCACTATCCGATATTTTGAACGTCATACAGGATTATCATGCAAATAATTCATGGCATTTGTTTCATGTTCAGAGCAGTGCACGTTTTTGGATTAAAGAAAACACGCCTGTACCGAAAAAATGTCTGTACAGGCGTGTCTATCTGGGATTTATTGTGGAAAGTAACCACTCAAGATGGCTCACACACGAAGAAATTTCAGATGGCGTCATTCAAGCAATCAAATCGGATAAAGACGAGACGGTTGTCGGGACACTCGAGCCTTGGGATAAACGGCCATAATTATAGCCGATCCAGCGCCTGCTCCAAGTCTTCCCAGACGTCTTCCCATTCTTCAAGCCCGACCGATAACCGGATAAGCTGGTCGGTTATTCCCATTTCCTGCCTGGATGCTTCCGGAACGACCGAGTGGGTCATCGTTGCCGGATGCTGAATCAACGTCTCGGCATCCCCCAGACTGACGGCAATTTTGATAAAGCCGAGATTATTCAGCATGTTCTGCGCATCCTTTTTTGTGCCGTTTATCTCAAAGGAAATGAGACCGCCGCCGCGTTTCATTTGGTTTTGCCGAATGCGGTAATCAGGATGGTCACTGTCATCCGGATATAGAACACGGCTCACTTTTGGATGGCTGTTCAACTTTGCATAGATCTTTTCTGCATTGTCAGAGTGCCGGTCAACCCGGATCGGGAGAGTTTTCAGGCCTCTGATCAGGAGCCACGCATCAAGCGGTGACATGATGCCACCCATATCTTTCTGTGTCGTCATCTGCACGTTATCCAGGAAATCCTTCTTCCCGACAGCGACCCCGGCTATGACATCACCATGTCCGCCAATGTATTTGGTCGCACTGTGAATAACGACATCACAGCCAAGTTCAAGCGGGCGCTGCAAATACGGTGAGGCGAATGTGTTATCGACCACAACCGGTATGCCATGTTCATGTGCCACCTCTGCAACCATTTCCAGATCAATCAGTTTCATTGTCGGATTAATCGGTGTCTCAACATAAATGCAAGCCGTTTCCGGCCGGATTAATGCCCGCACCTCATCCTTTGTTTCCATCATTGAAAAATCGTGTTCAATGTTATATTTTTCTTTCATCATACTTATTAAACCAAATGTACAGCCGTATAAACCCGCCGAACATAGAATATGATCGTTTGCTTTCGTCAGTGCAACCAGAACCGCCGAAACTGCGGCCATCCCTGACGCAAATGCCAATCCTCGCTCTCCCTTTTCCAGGGCAGCCATTTTTTCCTCGAGAACTTTGACGGTCGGATTGCCAAGCCTTGAATACATATAGCCATCTTCCTCACCGGCAAAACGGCGCTCCCCTTCCTCCGCGGTTCTGAATGTAAACGTGGATGTCTGGAACAGCGGTGTGGTAAGACTCCCCAGCACATCGGACGGATCATAACCGTCATGAATAGCGGATGTTTCGAAGTATTTATGATTTTTCGTCATTGATAATCCCCCTATAAATTGAAATTTCATCCAGCGCAGCGCTTTTTCACGCTGAATGATAGTTGAACGCAATCGGACCTGTACAGGCAACTTCTCGCGCCATTAAGAATTTTACTGTCTTTATCATTTTATTGCGGGACAGCTGACTGTCTGTAAAGGCAGGATAAAACTGCTATACTATTATTTTATTGCATTCTGAACAATTTTGAAAGCGTTTCCTCTAAAAGAGCAGTGCAGGCTGATTGCTTTTTTATAGAATAGGATCTAAACTTGGATTATTTACATAATTCAGCACCATTACATAAAGGAGGCACACCATGAACCAGGAAAATAAAGCAGGTATTCTATATGCCGTCAGCGCCTATTTTTTATGGGGGTTTTTGCCAATTTACTGGAAACTGCTCAATGACACATCCCCTGATGAAATATTAGCTCACCGCATTCTCTGGTCATTTATTTTTATGCTTGTCATCGTTTTCGCTGTGCGGAAATGGAAACCGTTCGTCCAGGAATTTAAAACAATCATAAAAAATAAGAAACAATTGATTGGCATTACGCTTGCCTCTTTTGTTATCAGTTTGAACTGGCTCACCTTTATCTGGGCCGTCAATAATGATCATGTCATCCAGACAAGTCTCGGCTATTACATCAACCCGCTTGTCAGTATCTTATTGGGGATGATTGTGTTAAAAGAATCGCTGACAAGACGGCAGCTGTTCGCATTTATTCTGGCCGGAGTCGGAGTCGTCAATCTCACCTTCAGCTATGGTGTATTTCCATGGGTAGCGCTGGTGCTGGCGTTCAGCTTCGCCATTTATGGTCTTTTGAAAAAGACGGTCGATATCAGTGCCATGTTCGGACTAACCATCGAAACCATGATCGTTTCACCCATTGCCCTTATTTATCTGCTTTTCATACCGGATAGTTCCATAGAACCGGATATCATGTTTTCCACTACAGGCCCATTATTGATTGGAGCTGGCGTGGCAACTGCTGTTCCGCTTCTCCTGTTCGCAACTGGTGCAAGAAAGATTCCATTATCGATGGTCGGATTTTTGCAGTATATTGCACCAACCATCATCCTGATTCTCGGTGTGTTTGTTTATAAGGAAACTTTCTCCACTGCACATCTGACTTCTTTTGCATTGATCTGGGCAGCTCTCATTATTTACATGGCTTCTGCCCATCCAAAATCGATTCGCCGGCAGGAAAAAAGCTAGATTGTTTTCAAAAAGATTATTGTTTTTTTACAAATTTTATAAACTGCGATGTAGTGACAGAGTTGATTTCCGCTTCGGGCAGCTGCTTTCCGCGGGCAACGCTTCAGCTTCCTCGGAAGCAAAGACGGCTTCCCGCTCAGATCTTAGCCGCCCGCTTTCCCGCAGGAGACAACTGCCCTCCGCTCCAATCAACCATCATAATAGAACCCATAATGATTAGAAGCGAAATATCTCCAAACCAGCGAAGGAAAAATACGGAGACTCCAGCGGGAGGAAAGGCATCGGTGAGACCCCGCAGAACTGAGTTCGAGGAGGCTCACCAGCCGACCGCGGAAAGCGACGAGCGAAACATCCACCGAGTAATCTGCGAGTTACGAGGAGTGCTGCTTCACCAAAGTTCTTGCAACACGACGAGCACCAAGTGTTTTTCCGAAGCGGTATTATTGCACTCACACATCTTTTCATAGCACGTCGCAGTTTATATCAACTCCGATGAAAAAGGAGGCTTATGCAAAAGCAGCAACAATCTTTACTAAAAGAGTTAAAAATTCAAAAAATACTTGACTAATAGACTGAACCATGTATATAATGTTCATTAAATTAATAACATTTGAATCTCTTATCAAGAGCGGTGGAGGGATAGGCCCTGCGAAGCCCGGCAACCATCGAGGCAAGTCACTTTGCCTTGAAAGGTGCTAAATCCTACAGATCAGGCGGGATCTGGAAGATAAGGGGAGGACCGGTTACATAAACAACCCTCTTCTCTTATGAAGGGGGTTTTTGTTTCATCCCTCCAACCGCTTATCTTCACTGAATACAGAAATACACCATTACTTAAGGAGGAATTTTTCATGACCAATTTTCATCTTCCCAACCAGGAAACACAACTGCTTCACGGAGGTCAGGAGCCAGATCCGACAACCGGATCCCGGGCGGTTCCAATCTATCAGACAACTTCCTATGTGTTCCGGGATACCGAACACGCTCAAAATCTATTCGGACTTGCGGAGCCAGGCAACATCTATACCCGTATTATGAACCCGACCAATGATGCGTTTGAACAGCGAATGGCCCTTCTCGAAGATGGTGTTGCAGCCGTTGCCACTTCATCCGGAATGGCCGCTATCACCTTGTCCATTTTGAACCTTGCCGGCAGCGGTGATGAAATTATCGCTGACAGTAATCTGTACGGCGGCACATACAATTTATTTGCTAACACATTGCCTAAATATGGTATTAATGTAAAACTTGTCGACGGCACAGACCATGATGCCATCAAAAATGCGATTACCGATAAAACAAAAGCAATATTTGGTGAAATCATTACCAATCCAAGTTTGAACGTATTGGATCTTGAGGTACTCGCCGGGATCGCACATGATCATGATATCCCGCTTATTATTGACAATACGTTTGCAACACCATACGGCACAAAACCACTTTCCTGGGGAGCTGACATTGTTGTCCATTCCGCCACTAAGTGGATCGGGGGGCACGGTACCGCGATTGGAGGCGTCGTTGTTGATGGTGGTCGTTTCAACTGGGGCAACGGGAACTTTCCTGGGTTTACCGAGCCAGATGAAAGCTATAACGGCCTGCGCTATGTCGATGTCGGACCAGCTGCGTTTGCTACGAAATTGCGTGTCCAGCTGCTGCGGGATATCGGTGCCAGTCTGAGCCCGCAAAATGCATTCCTGCTGCTGCAAGGCCTTGAAACGCTCCATCTGCGCGTTGAACGTCACAATCAAAATGCTGAAGTAGTGGCAGACTATCTGAAAAATCATCCCGCCGTCGAATGGGTTAACTATCCGGGGCTGGAAGAACACCCTTCCCACAACTTAGCGGATAAATATTTGCAAAACGGTTACGGATCAATCATCACATTCGGCATTAAAGGCGGGCGTGAAGCAGGCAGGAAATTAATCGACAGCGTTAATCTTTGGTCACACGTTGCCAACGTCGGGGATGCAAAATCACTGATTATCCACCCGGCATCCACCACCCACCAGCAGCTTGGCACCGAGGACCTAAAAAAAAGCGGTGTAACCGAAGAATTAGTTCGTCTGTCAATCGGGCTGGAATCAACAAAAGACACGCTGGCCGATCTTGATCATGCGATTGCAAAGGCAACCGGTAAAGCACCAACCATTGAACCGACCGAAGAAGATGCCATTAACTGGCTGCTCGCTTCGCCGTTTGACCGTGCGAATGGCGGCATACGCCAAAAAACAATTGCTGTATTCGGGCTGGATTCAACGGACAGTTCAGTTTACCAAAGTGCAAAACGGCTGCAGCAGCTCGGATTTCAAATTGTTTCAATCAATCCGTCAGAAAAAACGATTTTAACTGATAAGACGTTTGATCAAATAAACAACGTCCCATTAACGGTTGATGCCGTTCTGACCAATGATCAGGCACTTCCGGCAGACTTAACCAAACAGTTGAACGAGAAAAACACCCGTATTGTTTGGGCGGAAAACCCTGCTGCAGTCCGGACACCGGAGAACGTGCAGACTGCCGGGATAACCGTTATTTCAGACAAAAATGCTTACGAGGAAGCCGTAAGTATCCGGAAAAACGGCGTCCGAAAAGCACCAGCGAACGTCCAGGCTTAAAAACTGTTTATAAAACTGCAACTTAAAAATTCGCCTTCGATTGAAGGCGAATTTTTTAAGTTTAAATATGATATATAGTGGGGATTAGCCAAGCGTAATCATGGTATAATAAAATAAAACTACATAGCGGTGTATTCACTATATGTCAGTTGAACATAATCGGACATTTACGAGCAGCCAGCCGCTGTTTTCAGTGGTTTACCGAACATTATATGTGAATTAAATGTACTGGAAAGCCTGACACTTGCAAATTAAAGCATTACATATATATGATGAACCCAGCCAGCACCACAAGAATAACTTACAATAGGTGTGAAATCATGAATAAAAGACTATACACGCTCATTATTTTGGGCATACTGCTTATTGGCATAACACTCTTTCTCGTCGTGGATCCGCCGGAAAATTCCAAGAACGTATCCACTGATAACAATGAACAGCAGGAACAGAAAGAAGATACCAAAGACACTGCCGACAAAGAAGAAAAAACATCCCAGGACGATAATCAGACGTCTGCGGAAACAACCGGAAAGCCGATGACAAATCTGCAGGACATATTCAGTGAAGCCGTCCAACGTACCATTAACTTTTTTTCCAATCGGGAAGCAAACGTTACGGCTCTTGGTGATTCATTGACCCAAGGTGTCGGTGATAATGTTGTGGATGGCGGTTATGTCGGTATTTTGGACAATACAATTAATCGAAACAATCAGCTGGTGACATTTGATAATTACGGCAAACGCGGAAATCGATCGGATCAGCTTCTAAAACGGCTTGAGAAACCAAAGGTAACTCAGTCCGTTGAAGAAGCTGATATCGTCCTGATTACTATCGGGGCTAATGATATTATGCAGGTCGTTAAAGAAAATTTCACCGATTTGAAGATTAATGATTTCACACCGGCAAAAGAAGCATACGAAGATAACTTACAGGAAATTCTTGATAAAATAAACACTTTGAATGATAACGCTGAGATTTATTTAATCGGTATATATAATCCTTTCATGCATTACTTTCCGAATATAAAAGAACTGAGCATGATTGTCGAGGACTGGAATAAAACCAGCCGGCGCATAACAGAGCAATATGATCATGCGACATTCATACCGATCGCGGACTTATTCAAAAGCGGGGATAAAGAATTGTTTGCGGAGGATAATTTTCATCCGAGCCATCAGGGGTACCAACTTTTTGCCAGACGTGTATTGAAATATGTAACAGAACAATAGGGGGGCGGACACTGTGCCGAAACATAAAAAGAAAAGAAACACATGGAAATGCATTTTCTTCTGGCTCCTTGGTTTTAACGTGCTGGTACTCCTCTGCATCCTGGCGCTTATTTTCTGGCCAGTATCTGAAACAGAGACACCGACACCGTCAGAAGACAACACGCAACGAAGCTCGGAGTTTACGGTGCGGACCTCGAAGCAAAATGTCAATGAGCTGGTAAATGCTTATATTGAAACACTGCTGGACGATAGTGACCATCAGTACAGTATTTCACTTGATAAGGATGTGGAATTGATCGGGGAACTTCCTGTTTTTTCATCAACTGTTCCGGTGTCCGTACATCTGGAACCAGTTGTCCAGGACAACGGCGATGTCATTCTGAAACAGGAATCAATTTCTATCGGTAAACTGGCACTGCCTAACAAAAAGATTATGGAGTACCTGAAAAAGTACCTGCCAATGCCGGAGTGGGTAACGGTCGATCCGAAAAATGAAGAAATCTACGTCGCAGTAACCGATATGGAAATTAGAAGTAACTTAAACGTCAGTGTCGAAAGTTTTGACCTGGAATCTAACAACCTTGCTTTTAATATTGAAATACCTTACGAAACATTGGGAATCGAAAAAAGATACTATTGATGGGGCTGGGACAAAAGCATTTAAGGTAAAGCAAAATCCGAACGATGATTCAAATTTCTTCAGATAGCTTTCGAATCAGTTCGGATTTTTCTTTTTGTTGTAACATGGGGTTCCGCGTAAACCAGCGCAGGAAAAATACGGAGACTCCTGGGGGGAGCATAGGCCTGGATGAGACCCCGGAGTGCTGAAAGCACGAGGAGGCTCATCAGCCGCCCCCGGAAAGCGTAGTGTTTTTCCGAAGCGGTAGTTAAAACATATACCTACATTTTACTAGAATCTCCTGGCTATCATTCGTTTTTAGTGTTGAACGTTTTAGTTTTGTCCCAGCCCCTTTTTGTTTGAAAAGTTCTAAACTGGAGAAATGCGGCTACAGCTATTGAAGAGTAATATCTTTCTTTTCATTAAACAAAAACCTGACCTAATCGCCAACGTACATGTCGATCATTTGCCTGATCTGCTCCTTTATTCGTTTCACCAAATGTTCCGGGGATAGCACTTTCGCACGGTTTCCCCATGTCAGGATCCAATTGATCAGCCCGTCCGACAGCTTTGCTTTCGTTGACAACACAAAATGCTCATCATCGATTTCCCGGATATCTGCATCCTGCCCGAACCTGTCAAGCACGACATTCACCAGACTGTTGTGAAAACGGATTTTGATGCGCATTTCTTCCCCTGCAAACATATGAAAACTTTGGTTGACGTACTCCTGCAGGTTGAAATCCCTCTTTTTGAACGTTTTTTCACTGACTGAAATATCACGGATTCGGTCAAGGCGATAATGCCGTATTTCGTTCGTTTCCTGAAAAACGCCAATCAAATAATAGAAATCATTCTGCCAGATCAACGCATATGGCTCAACATGGTAGCGGCTGCCTTCACGGTGATGCACAAATTCTTTTTTCACATTGAATGTTCCATACTTATAGGTCAGGACTTTACCCTCTGAAATGGCCCTGTGCACACTGTCGATATTCAATTTTACCAGTTCATAGTCGATGTTCGCGGACTGACTGAACACTATGGGCTCCGGAAATGTCTTGGCAATATGCTTGCTGGTCAGGTTTTTTATCTTATTGATCAGTTTTTCCTTTTCATTCGTTGTGATAAAGCGTGCAGATAAAATTGCGTCATTGATCAGTCTAAGCTGGTACGTTTCAAACAACCGTGACTGATGACTGTAAAGCGTTTTGCCGTAACGTCCCAGATTGCGGACAATTTCAAAATCCATATCATCGAGTGTCTGCAGGTCCCGTTTGATTGTTCGTTTATCAAATGTCGCGTCCCCTGTAGCCGAGCGAAGTTTTTCTATTAATTGATCAATTCCAAGATCATGATATTCATCCGTCTCATTAAACAAAATCTCCTGCAATCGCAGGAGGCGGTAATTGCTCCCCCGTTCCATAAAAATTATCCCCCTTATAAAGATAAAAAAGAACCTACATCCACTGTAAGGTTCTGATCAACTGAAGACAAGCCTTTTCATTTTTCTGTTATTATAAGTACGAATGATTCGCTTGCCGCTTTCGGTTTGGCCGACTGTCGTTGGTTTCTTCCATTGTTGCATAAACCAGTCAAAAAATACACTTTCTTTGGAATATTCATAAACAAACGCATGCGTACAATCCATTTACGTTGACGAAATGGGTTCAAATCCCTTAAGCTAACGTTGATTATATTAATTGGAGGACGTTAATGAATGATAACCGTTAACAATGTAAGTTTACGATATGCTGATAAAAAATTGTTCGAAGATGTAAATCTGAAATTCACGCCCGGCAACTGTTATGGCGTCATCGGTGCGAATGGTGCCGGAAAATCCACTTTTCTGCAGGTCCTTTCAGGTGACGTGGAGCCGCAGTCGGGCAGCATTTCCACTTCCCCTAATGAACGGATTGCTGTACTGAAGCAGGATCACTTTGCCTTCGAAGAGTATGATGTTCTGGAAACCGTTCTAATGGGTTATGAACGTTTGTATGAGGTCAAGCAGGAAAAAGATGCGATTTATATGAAGCCTGATTTTTCCGAAGAAGATGGCATGCGTGCTGCTGAACTCGAAGGTGAGTTTGCTGAAATGAACGGCTGGGAAGCAGAGTCCGATGCAGCCGTTCTTTTGAAAGGACTCGGTATTGAAGAATCCCTTCATTCAGCAAAAATGGCGGGACTGCCTCAGGACCAGAAAGTCAAGGTATTGCTTGCACAAGCACTCTTTGGAAATCCGGATATTTTGCTTCTGGACGAACCGACAAACGGTTTGGACATTCACGCCATTCAGTGGCTGGAAGAGTTTTTAATCAACTTTGAAAACACAGTGATCGTTGTTTCCCATGACCGCCACTTTCTAAATAAAGTATGCACACACATTGCCGATGTTGATTACGGAAAAATTGAAATTTACGTCGGTAACTATGATTTTTGGTATGAATCCAGCCAGCTGGCGAAGAAAATGGCACAGGAAGAAAATAAAAAGAAGGAGGAAAAAATCAAGGACCTAAAAGCATTTATCGAGCGATTCAGTGCAAACGCATCGAAGTCACGGCAGGCCACATCACGAAAAAAATTGCTCGACAGCATAACGCTGGATGACATCAAACCGTCATCACGGAAGTACCCGTATATCAACTTCACACCAAATCGTGAAATCGGCAACGACCTGTTGTTCGTTGACGGCTTAACCAAAACCATCAACGGTGAAAAGGTGCTCGATAATGTCAGCTTTACCATGAAAAAAGATGATAAAATAGCTTTAGTCGGAAAAAACGACATTGCCAAGACGACGCTTTTCGAGATCATAATGGGCAATATGGAACCTGACGCCGGGACATACAAGTGGGGTGTAACCACTTCACAATCTTACTTCCCAAGGGATAATTCGGACTACTTTGACGGCAGCGACTTAACACTGGTCGACTGGCTCCGGCAATATTCGCCGGAAGATGAAACGGAAACCTTCCTGCGCGGATTTCTTGGCCGTATGCTGTTCTCAGGCGACCAGGCTCTGAAGAAAGCAAGCGTCCTATCAGGCGGTGAACGCGTCCGCTGCATGCTGTCAAAAATGATGCTCTCAGGTGCGAATGTTCTGGTAATGGACGAACCGACCAACCACTTGGATCTGGAATCAATCACATCGCTGAACAACGGTCTGAAACGGTTTAAAGGATCGGTGTTATTCACCTCCCATGACCACGAATTTATTCAGACGATTGCCAATCGACTGATTGAAATTACGCCACAAGGCATTGTCGATAAAGAAATGAGCTATGACGAATATATTGCTGATAAAGCATTGCAGGAGAAAGTTGATGCGATGTACGCGAGCTAATAACTCGTGATTGAGTTTGAGCACTTCCTGCATGATTTTGCGGTATGCACATAATATGACGCAGCCCTCGCACGAATTGCCCGCTTCCACACATTGAGATAAAAAACGTTCCCCTACCAACGTAAGGGAACGTTTTTTTCTTATATACTTCGAAGTTTTGCGAGCATATCCTCTGTCATCTTATCAATATCATAAGCCGCTTCAAAGCCCCATTCCGCTTTAGCTGCGGATGAATCAATATTATCAGGCCAGCTTTCGGCGATTTGCTGACGGACAGGGTCAACATTATAGTTTAGCTCAAACTCCGGAATATGCTTTCGGATCGCATTGCCAAAGTCCTCCGGTGCTGCGGATATAGCCGAAATATTATAAGCATTTCGGTTCACCAGCTTGTCGGGATCAGCTTCCATCAGCTTGATAATCGCATTCAGTGCGTCCGGCATGTACATCATATCCATGTACGTGTTTTCCGCGATATAGGAAGTGTATTTCTTATATTTCATTGCTTCATGGTAAATTTCCACCGCATAATCAGTCGTCCCTCCGCCCGGTGGGGTTACACAGGAAATCAGACCGGGATAACGGACGCCCCGCGTATCCAATCCATACCGAAAATAGTAATAATCACACAGCAGCTCACCAGCCACTTTATTGACACCATACATCGTCGTTGGGCGCATAATCGTTTCCTGTGGTGTGTTTCGCTTCGGTGTTGTCGGGCCGAATGCTCCAATCGAACTTGGTGTGAAAAATTGTAAATCAAGCTCTCTTGCTGCTTCCAGAGCATTGATCAGCCCACCCATGTTCAAGTCCCATGCCAGTTGCGGAGCAGATTCCGCCTTGGCAGACAACAACGCCGCCAAGTGCATGATCGTATCCACATTATGTTTTTTGGCTGCATCATGTATTGCCTGTCCATCGGTGACATCAACAATTTCAAATGGACCTTCCATTTCTTCTTTTTTCCAAAGATCGGAACCAACGACATTGGATGAACCGTAATTTTCCCGCAGGTTCTCAACAAGTTCTGAGCCGATTTGACCCATCGCCCCAGTAACCAGAATTTTTTTCATCGTTATTTCCCCCAGCTATTCCTCTCATAAATATGTTGATTCGTGCAGTTGTTGTAAGATAAACTTCATTCATCAGATTGATTTTTTCCGCTAAATGTTAGTTATTCGAACAGGACCTTTATGGCCAGTTGAATCCCCCACTAAGTTTTGTCCCACGAAAACTTGAAGCGGGGGATTACTGCCTGCCAAGGCGGGATTAACAGCAAATTTATATCAGACCAAGTTCTTTGCCTATTTTTTCATAGGCTTTAAGTGCATCATCCAACATTTCTTTTGTATGTGCTGCTGTCGGCATATTGCGGACACGCCCTTTGCCCCTTGGAACTGTCGGGAAAACGATTGACTTGGCGTAAACCCCTTCTTCATACAGCCGTTTGCTGAATTTCTGTGTGTCTTTCTCATCACCCAAAATGCAAGGTGTAATTGGCGTTTCACTTTCGCCAATGTCAAATCCGAGCTTTTTCAAACCGTCTTTCAGATAATGGCTGTTTTCCCACAATTTTTCATTTAAATCTGTTGAGTCCATCAGCAGTTCAATCGCTTTTGTACTTGCTGCCGCATCTGCCGGTGAAACAGCCGTTGAAAATAAAAATGGGCGAGAGCGGACCTTCAGCCAGTCAATCAATTCCGTCTTGCCGGCAACATAGCCACCGATAACGCCAATCGCTTTGGACAGTGTCCCCATCTGAAAATCAACTTTATCCTGCAGCCCGAAATGTTTTACCGTGCCGGCGCCATTACCAAGCACACCTGAACCATGCGCATCGTCAACATAGGTGATCAGATCCAACTCTTCAGCAATGTCTACAATCTCAGGCAGCTTGGCAATATCACCGTCCATGGAAAAGACACCATCCGTAATCACCATTACCTTATTATATTGGCCGGATTCCACCGCTTCTTTCGCTTTGGTGCGTAAATCGTCCATATCCGAGTGGTTGAAGCGGATAATCTTTGCTCTCGATAAACGGCAGCCGTCAATAATCGACGCATGATTCAATTCATCGGAAAGAATCGCATCATGCTTATCCATTACCGCAGAAATCGCGGCCATATTACAATTAAATCCTGACTGATAGGAAATGACCGCTTCAGTCCCTTTGAATTCGGCCAGTTTCTTTTCAAGTTCAAGGTGCAGATCCAGTGTCCCGTTAATCGTGCGGACAGCGCCGGCACCTGCCCCATGTGAATCAACTGCATCCTTGGCAGATTCCTTCAGACGTTCATCAGTGGCAAGACCCAAATAATTATTGGATGACAGATTAATCAGCTTTTTTCCGTCAATGTTAATAACCGGACCGTTTGCTCCCTGTACCGGATCAATTTCATTATAGAGCCCGCGCTCTTTTAAATCTGAAATATTTTCCTCCAAAAAACGCTGCAATACACCGCTCGTCATTTTATACTTCCTCCCTTTTATTATGTAAGCGTTTTAATCATTGTTCATTTTTAAAATTAACATGTTCCATTATTTAGTTTAACACATGATTTTATTATTTGGTATTTCCACCAAAAAATATCATGAATTGAGGAGAAGTAAAAAATTCCCTCTTATTTTTTTATTAAACTATAGTAATGCACCATCAATTTGTAATACAATTGAAATATAAGAGAAGGTGTTTTTTCTAAAAGAGAGAACAGTCTGAAGACCCCGTAAGCGAGAAACGAGCTGAGGAGGCTAAAGCGTTCCCCGTGGAAAGCGAGTATTATTCCACAGCGACGGATCGGCACCATCCCTTATTATTGAAGAAAGGCATCAAAAAATAAGAATAGACCGCTACTGAATGAAGTTTCACTTTATATCAATTATGAGGCTTGAAGAGCAATAAATTTCACAAAACGAGTCTAAGATAATAGAGAGGATAACATATAATGAAGCAAATATTAATGACAATATTTATTAGTTTAATTGTCTGTTTTAGTATAATCGGGTATTTCCAAACATCCGTTGATACAGAAGATATGGTCGAAGAAGAGGAAAAGGATAACAACAATACAATTATATTGAATTAGGCAGTCTTCTATACACATTACACATTGAGCAGTAATATTACCTAAATCAATTAAACGAAAGGGAGTATCTGATTAGATGCTCCCTTTCTTATTGCTGACTTGCTATTATTCAACGATAGTTACATCGACTGTGCGAACGCCCCAGTCATAAGCTTCACTTTTTGATGGGACATGAACATCAATTTTGTTGCCGTTAATGGCACCGCCAGTGTCTGCAGCAGTTGCATAACCATAGCCTTCAACATGAACTTTTGATCCTAATGGGATAACGTCAGGGTCGACCGCAATGACTTTTTTGTTTGGATTAGCATTCAGGTCAACACCGGTTGCCGTAACACCTGAGCACCCGTCACAGTCACCAGTATATGCTGTTGCTGTTGCTGTAATGGTTTTGCCCTCAGGATTATCCTGGGAGGATTCTTGTGATTGTTTTTCATTTGTATTATTTTCAGAGGATACTGCAGTCGCTTGTGCTGACTCGTCAGACTGCTCCGCTGATTCATTGGATGAACTTTCATTTGACGAACTTGATTCAGTTGCTTCGGATGCAGAAGCAGACTGAGCTTCATTCTGTTCAACATTTGATCCTTCAGTTGCTAGTTGTTGACCAACGACAATGAGATCTGACTGAAGGTTATTCCAAGCTTTCAATTCATTTACTGACGCACCAAACTCATTACCGATGCCATATAATGTATCACCTTTCTGTACCTTATATGTGCCATTGGTGTCGTTGCTGTCATTGCTGTCATTGATAGAAAGTGTCTGCTTTGGATAAATTGTCGTTGATTTTAATTCATTTATGTCAACAAGTTCATCCACGCTTGTATTATATTCCTGAGCAATACTCCAAAGATTATCTCCTTTTTCTACTTCATACTCTGCTGCTGATACAGTGGTTACTGTAGCGCCAGCCATAATAATTCCTGTAGCGATTGAAGCTACCATCTTTTTCATAGGTAGTCCCTCCTTTAATTACTGCATTGACAATACTATCATAGCTTCATAGGCAATGCAGTTACAGGAGAGTTAAGAGTTTGTTACAAGAGCTGTCGAAACACGCGGAAAATATTACAAATTTAATAGATTTGTATCACAAAGGCTCCTATATTACATATGTATGTCCAAAACGGCCTTTCAGAAGTGTTTAGTCACTTAAATGAAATAATATCTATCAGTCTTTTTAACAAAAAATGAGGCTGACCCAAAAACTTTTTGGAGTCAGCCCTTTCTCTTTAAAGTGCAAGTTACTCGGCTTTAGCTGGTTCCTCCTGCGTAACTCCGAGTTCATACAGGTAAGTATCCCCAGTTGACATATCGTCAGCGTACAAATCGTAATTTACAATACGGTTGTTCACCGGAACAATTAATGAACGATACAATGTTGGGAATACTGGTACTTCATCAACCATGAATTCCTGCCATTCATTGTATACTTCCTTGCGTACCTCCTGATCAAAGGCTTCTTCTGATACACCCTTTGCCAGAAGTTCATCATTCTTCTCGCTTGCATAGCGTGAGAAGTTAAATAGCGCCTTGCGTCCATAAAGACTCGTCGGGTCAACATCATAGCCAACACTCCATGCGCCCTGATAGATGTCAACGTCAGGATCGTCATTTCCGCTTTGACCTACTTTATCGTAGAACGTATTGAATTCCAGCAAGCGGCCATTTAATAGTTCAACGTTAAGCCCAACTTTTTTCCATGCCTGAATGTAATAGTTCGCGATTGGTTCAGCTACATCGCCGCCTGACATTGAGGCAAAATTAATGGTTAACCCCTCACCATCGGGGTCTTCACGGACGCCATCTCCGTCCGTATCTTTATAACCTGCTTCGTCCAGCAGTTGTTTTGCTTTTTCAGGATCATATTTACGGCCGGGATTGTTTTCATCATGATAGGCTGGATGTGAAGGTGGAATCAATGTCGTCGCATTCCAGCGCAGCCCGTTATAGAATTTCTTACCGACAGCTTCGTTATCAACCGCATGCCACATTGCCTGGCGAAGCTTTTTATTTGCCATTTTGGCATCCGGATCAGGTTTGACTTCTTTATTTTCCTTATCCCATGTACCCAATTTAAATCCAATATATGTGTAGGCAAGATCTATCTTTCCAAGATATTCAACGTTGGATAAATTAGCATTATCCGGGTACTGATCTGTTGGGAAACTGCTGACAAGGTCAACTTTGCCGCTTTCCAATGCCTGAACGACTGTGTCTGGACTAATTACTTTTACAACTACTTCATCAAGGTTCGGCTCTCCGCGCCAATAGTCTTCATTTGCCTTCAATACAACAGATTCACCAGGAACAATATTCTCCACTTTAAATGGACCAAATCCGATTGGGTTTTTACGTACTTCTGGCGATTCCGCCATTTTGGCTACAGGGATATCCTCAAATATATGCTTTGCCATTGGATAAATCCAAACACCACCGGTTAACAATGATGGTGTGGCTTTTTTGTACGTTATCTTTAGTGTTTTTTCATCAACTACCTCAATTCCGGAAATGGAATCGGCTTCGCCATTATGATATGCTTCCATCCCTTCTATATTCCGGAAGCTTGCACTATAACGCGGACCCTTGTAATCCGGATGTCCGATTACTTCATGTGCAAATGCCCAGTCTTCAGCAGTAACCGGTTCGCCATCATGCCAGTTAACACCCTCTTTAATAGTAAACGTGAATGTCTTGTTGTCATCGCTCACTTCAAAGGTTGCAGCCCCATCATTTGTCATCGTATAGTTTTCGTCATACGTTATTAATCCCTCATCGAACCATTGAAGGATTTGTGAATCAGGATCCCCATCATAGAAGTTCCAGTTCAATGTACCTTCAAAGGAAGTATCTGATACAAGACCAAACGTTATCGAACCACCATCAATCGGTTCACCGTCATTTGAAGCTGAAGCACTAAAATCCTCAATCGAATACAATTTGTCTTCTGAAGCCTCAGCTTCTCCACCCTCATTTGATCCTTCCTCAGTTCCTTCACCGGAATCTGATGAATCGCCACTATCATCAGAACCTCCGGTGCAGGCTGTCAGTGCAAGTAGGAGCACTAATAACAGTACAAATAACCCCTTTGTGTAATAAGACTTTCTCATCCATTAGACCCTCCCCTTAATGTTGGTTTTTTTAGTCAAACAGTTGTCTGTCTGACTATTTTATACTCATCATCAATGCTGAGAGTGGCAGCATCAATGTAAGTAACCATCCCTCGTTATATTATGTGAGCAACCTCACCTCCCTGAAATTAACCCCTTCTTTGTCTTGCGTCTGTTGCACGTTTAAGCGCCTGCCCGACATTATTGACCGCAAGCATTAATATAAAAATCATTAATGATGCCGGAACCCAAATCCACCATCTTTCTTCCAGCGTTGTCGGGTTTGTTGCATAGCTGACTAGTGTTCCTAAACTCGGTGTGCTCTCGGGAAATCCAAACCCCAGGAAAGAAAGCCCGGATTCCAGTCCGATATTTGCCGCCAGATTCAATGTCATTGTTACAATTATAAGCGAACTTAAATTAGGCAAAACTTGTGAAAACATAATTTTTAAATTAGACGAGCCAAGTGTTTTGGAGGCCTGTGCGTAATCCAGTTCCCTCTCCTGCAATGCCTTTGAACGTATCAGTCTGGCTATTCCCATCCATAAAAATGCTGTCATAATCAACGAGAATGAAACAACACTGTATTTCGGTACAATTGAAACGAATACAATAACAACCATGATAAATGGTAAAATTAGAAAAAAATCCAAAATACGCATCATAATATTATCAACATGTCCGCCAAAATAACCGGACACCAGGCCGTAGATAATCCCAATTATTCCAGTCATCAACGTGACAAGGATGGCAACTGAAAGCGAATTCCGCGTTCCAATAATCAGCTGTCCAAAAATATCACGTCCGCCGTAATCTGTACCAAGGATAAATTCACCGGACGGCGGTTCATGGATGGCAAATAAGTCTACCTTTACAATTTCCTCCTTATCCATAATGATGGAAGTTCCATATACAAAAGCGACAACCAATATTATAAGTATCAATGATATCAATGCGATCTTATCCCGCACAATTTCCCGCCAAAGAATGCGCAATCCGGATGGACTTTCACTTACTTCTGAATTCTGTACGGACTGATATATATATTCTTGTTCGTTTTTCTTCTCCATTTTCAATCACCTCAGAATCTGTCGAATTCCTATTTAATGCGAATACGAGGATCCACGAGACTTAATATAATATCTGATATCAATGCCCCTAGAATCGAAGCCAAGCCGAATAGCAGCACAACTGATGTCACGACAGTATAGTCACGTAATAGAACGGATTCAATAAATAAGTTGCCCATACCGGGATAGCCAAAAATCCGCTCAACAAATACTGTCCCGCCGATTAAACCGGTAATTTCAAACCCGAAGAATGCAGCGATTGGCAATAATGAATTCCGGAAAATATGACGATTGTAGACTCTTGATTCAGAAGCACCTTTTGCTCTGGCTGTAATAATAAAGTCTCTCTGTTTGGTATCAATAATTTCACTGCGTAAATATTGAACTGTATTAACCGTCGTAATCAGTCCCAGAGAAATTGCGGGGAGCAATAAGTGATTTATCCTGCTGAAAAGGTAGTCAATACTTCCGGATTCGGCTTCAGGGCTAACACTTCCACTTGTCGGAAACCAGCCGAGTTGATACCCGAAAATCCACAACATAACTAATGCGAAAATAAAGATTGGTGTTGCAAATCCGATATACGTATATCCGGTTATCGAACTATCCAACAATGAATCGTTAAACCTTCCGCTCGTTATTCCCAAGGGAATAGCTATCAAATATGTAATAATTAATGTTGCAACCCCGAGCCAAAAAGAATTGACCATTCGATTCCAAATCAATTCTGATGCCGGCATTTTAAACTGGAATGACTGACCAAGATCACCCCGGAAGGCTCCAGTAATCCAGTCAGCATACTTTACATGCCATGGGTCATTCAGTCCTAATTTCTCCCGCTGTTCCTGCATTTCCTGGGGGTCCAGGTCAGGGTTTATTTGACCTGTTAATGCGTCGCCCGGCATTGCCTGGGCCATTAAAAACACAAGTACACTCAGCAGCAATAGTTGCGGGATCATTATTAAGGTTCGTCGTACTGTGAATTTCCACATATGATTCAACCTTTCTCCGGCAGTGCTACCAGGTGTGTATCAGATATAGGTTTCAAACTGTAAGCCAAACCGTCATCACCAAAATAATCATCATAAGACTTTTCATATTCCCTTTGTACTTCATGACGATAATAAATCAGGTTTTTTCGATTCTCTGGATTAATATCAGGTATTGCAGCTACGAGACGCTTTGTATAAATATGTTGCGGGTTATTAAAAATATCCTGTACGGTTCCTTCTTCAACGTATCTTCCTTTATACATAATGCCAATATCATCACACATGTGGCGGATAACACCAAGGTCATGGCCGATGAAAATATACGTTAAGCCCAACTCATCCTGAATATCTTTCATAAAGTTCAGAACCTGCGCCTGAACCGATACGTCCAACGCGGAAACCGGCTCATCGGCTATAATGAGCTTTGGTTTTAAGGCAATTGCCCTGGCAACTCCGATCCGCTGACGCTGCCCGCCAGAGAATTGATGAGGATATCTCACAATACTTTCAGGGCTTAAACCGACCAGCTCCATTAATTCCTGAACGCGCTTTTTTTCTTCTTGTTTTGTTAATTTCTCATAATTTCGCAACGGTTCAGCGATAATATCCAAAACTCTTTTTTTAGGATTCAATGACGAATAAGGATCCTGAAAAATCATTTGAATTTCTTTTCTTACATCCAAATCCGCTTTTTTAATTTTGGTTATATCGTGTCCATTGTAGTTAATTTTGCCTGCTGTAATTTTGTTGAGTCCAATAATCGCACGGCCTGTTGTGGTTTTTCCTGAGCCTGATTCACCGACAAGCCCATATGTTTTCCCTTGTTCAAGTGAAAAGGATACACCATCAACAGCTTTAATATGATCAACGGTCCTCCCAAATATCCCGCCTTTAACCGGAAAATGTACTTTCAGGTCCTTTATTTCAAGAAATGCCATGGCGCTGATCCCCCTTTTGCTCGTCAGGGAAGTAAAAATTTTTATAACATGTACAGCGGACGAAATGATTTAGACTTATTTCATGCAATACCGGGTTTTCTTCATGCACTGCGTCGTCAATCCATGGAATTCTATTACGGAAACGGCAGCCCTCACGGGGTAAGTTTTTCAAAGAAGGCACAATTCCCTGAATGACATGAAGTTTTGAGTCAACCGATTCAGCATTTGGAACTGAACTTAATAGTGATCTCGTATAAGGATGCTGCGGGTTACCGAACAGAGCATGCACATCAGCAACTTCAACAATTTGACCCGCATACATGACTGCTACCCGGTCAGCCGTTTCAGCCACTACGCCTAAATCGTGTGTAATAAGGATAATACCGGCATTCATGTCTTCTTTTAATTCATTTAATAAATCCAGGATTTGTGATTGAATCGTTGCGTCCAGTGCGGTTGTCGGTTCATCGGCTATTAAAACTTCCGGATCATTTGCTATTGCTATAGCAATAACAACACGCTGGCGCATACCACCGGATAACTCATGCGGAAATTGCTCATAAACTTGCTCCGGCCGGCCAATTCCTACCTTTTCCAACAACGATATTGCCTTCTGCTTTCGTTTTAAACCTGAGAACTTCTTATTATGTAATAGTAATACTTCAGAAATTTGATCCCCGATTTTCATTAAAGGGTTTAATGCCGTAAGCGGATCCTGAAAAATCATGCTCATCTCATGGCCTCGAAGTTTATTCATTTGTCCAGCAGAATATTCCGTCACATCGTCACCTTTGAAACGAACGTCGCCTTCAATTTTTGCCCGATTGTGCAATCCCATTAACGAGAACGCAAGAGCACTTTTACCGCATCCCGATTCACCGACAATGGCCATTACTTCATTCTTATTGACGGTTAGTGAAACATCATCCACTGCTGCATAATACTTATCCCCAATTCGAAATGAGGTTTTTAGATTTTTTATTTCCAGTAACTTTTCATGCACCATGATCCCCCTAAAGAAATCTGCTTGAAATGTTTTTGTAATAAAAATGATATTTGTTAAAGTATAAAGTATATTCAGATATTTAACAAGTGCTTTTATTGTTTTTATTACTAATTTTCCCATAATTATAGAAAAAATTTGGGATAAAACTAAAACGTTAATCATTAAAGACGAATGATAGGAAAGTGATTTCGTGGAAGCAACACTCCTCGCAGGTCGTAGATTACTAAGGGAACCCTTGCTTTGTGCTGCCGAACTTCGGGGGATTTCAATACAGGCCTATGCTCGCCCAGGAATCTCCACATTTTTTCCTCCGCTGATTTTGATATAAGCCCAATATACTATAACAAGAAAAATCCGAACTGATTCGAAATCATTGTTCGGATTTTTCTTTGACTAAATACTTTTGTCCCAGCCTGTTTTGTGATTACTCAACTTGAATTATTTATTTTCCAATTGCCTTTTATATTGTTCAAATTCCTCTGTTGTGCACCGTACCCAATGATCCTTCTTAACTTCTCGAAATTCCGGTTCTTCACTTGTATCGTGTTCAGCAGGGTCATAAGCCACTCGTGTGCGGTTCCGCTCATAATCAGGATCCGGAAGCGGAATGGCAGACATCAGTGATTTTGTATATGGATGAAGAGGGTTTCTGTACAGTTCGTCACTCTCTGCAAGTTCAACCATGTTTCCAAAATACATCACACCGATCCGGTCACTGATATATTTCACCATTGACAGGTCATGCGCAATAAATAGGAATGTCAGACCGTAATCACGCTGCAATCCTCTCAACAAATTGACAACCTGTGCCTGGATGGATACGTCAAGTGCTGAAATTGGCTCATCAGCGATAATGAACTCAGGTTCAACGGCAAGCGCCCGTGCGATACCAATCCGCTGACGCTGGCCGCCACTGAATTCATGGGGAAAGCGTGTAGCGTGCTCCCTGTTCAGCCCAACTGTTTCCAGAAGTTCTTCCACACGTGCTTTACGGTCAGCTTCACTTTCCGCCAGCTTATGAATATCAATTCCCTCTGCAACAATGTCCATGACTGTCATTTTTGGATTAAGGGATGAAGATGGATCCTGAAAAATCATTTGCATTTTCCGGTTCAACTTCAGCAAGTCCTTTTTCGATTTCTTCCCATGGACGTTTTCATTATTAAAAACAACCTGTCCGCCGGTAGCATCATGCAGGCGGATGATCGTCCGGCCTGTCGTGGATTTCCCGCACCCGGACTCCCCGACAAGACCGAATGTTTCACCTTTATTAATATCAAATGATATGTCATCTACCGCTTTGACGATGTTTTTACGGCCAAGTTTAAAATGTTTCTGCAGATTTTTCACTTCCAAAACTTTTTCTTGTTCCATCAGTCTTCACCATCCTTGCCATCGTCCATTGAAGCAAAGCCTTGCATTCTGCGCTGGACCGATTCCGGCGGATCAATCTTCGGTGCATGTTCATGAAGGAGCCAGCTGGCAGCATAGTGTGTATCGGATACCTGAAACATTGGAGGCTCCATCTTCGTATCAATTTCAAGAGCAAATCTGTTCCTTGGCGCAAATGCATCTCCCTCCGGCGGATTCAGCATATCGGGCGGACTTCCCGGAATAGCATACAGTTCTTCCTCATCACTGTCCAATGTCGGCATCGATCCTAGAAGTCCCCATGTATATGGGTGCTTCGGATTATAGAAAATATCATCCGCTGTTCCGATTTCAACAATCTTTCCAGCATACATGACAGCAACACGGTCAGCTACGTTCGCCACAACGCCCAGATCGTGTGTGATGAAGATGATAGCACTGTCCATTTCGCGCTGAATTTCCTTCATCAGTTCAAGGATTTGAGCTTGAATCGTCACATCCAATGCAGTTGTCGGCTCATCCGCAATCAGGATTTTCGGATTACAGGCGAGTGCAATCGCAACGACTGCACGCTGCCGCATCCCACCGGAAAATTGGTGGGGATACTGATTTATCCGTTTTTCTGCTTGTGGAATGCCCACAAGTTCCAGGAGTTCGATCGTTTTGTCCCTTGCCTGGGCTTTGCTCATTTTTCTATGTTTGATCAGCCCTTCAGCAATCTGCCGGCCTACTTTCATGGTAGGGTTCAGAGAAGTCATCGGATCCTGAAATACGGTCGATATATCCTTCCCGCGCAGTTTCTGCATTTGTTTGTTCGAATACTTGGTAATGTCTTCTTCTTCAAACAGGATTTCCCCTGTTTTGATATATCCCTGGGGTTTTGACAGTAGTTGGGTGATTGCCTTGGTCGTGACCGATTTACCTGAACCGGATTCACCCACAATAGCTAATGTTTCCCCTTTTTTCAAATCAAAATCAATGCCTCTTACAGCCTGAACTTCGCCGCTGTAGGTATTAAATGATACGCTTAAATCTTTGACTTCCAGTAGTTTGCTCATTTCAGAAACACCTCCCTTGTTATTTGTGCATTTTCGGATCAAACGCATCCCTGAGTCCGTCACCAATCAGGTTAAATGCAATCATGATGACCGATATCAGGACGGCCGGATAGAATACCATGTACGGATATAATCTGAATACTTTAAAGCCGGCGTCGACCAATGCACCGAGTGATGCTTCCGGCGGTACAATACCGAGTCCGATGAAACTGAGGAATGCTTCAAAGAAAATCGCATTCGGAATCGTAAACATCGTGTTAATGATAATGATACCAGCAATATTAGGCATCAGGTGTTTCCGTATAATTTTTCCGTTAGATTGCCCTAATGTCCTTGCTGCAAGTACATATTCTTCGTTTTTCTGTTTAAGCACTTCTCCCCTTACAATACGTGCCATGCCTGTCCATCCGGTTATTGTAAGGGCCAAAACAATGGAAGTGATGCCCGGCTGCAAAATAATCATCAACAGGAATATGACAACGAGATTCGGAATTCCAATAAGGATTTCTAGAATACGTTGCAAAATATCATCAATTCTTCCACCGTAGTAACCGGAAATACCGCCATAAGCAACCCCAATGAGAAGGTCGATTGCCGCGGCTACGAAAGCGATAATCAACGATACGCGTGCACCAAGCCAGATTCGAGTCCATTGGTCACGCCCAAGTTGGTCTGTGCCAAGCCAGAAGTATTCATCCTGCATTTCTTTTGCTTCATAGATGTTATACGTTGCTGAAACTTCAGCCGAATCGGCGCTTCCATCACCTTCAGAAAGTACTTTGATATCAATGAATTCTTCATTATTATCATAACGCATAACGGCATTTTGCGTTGCCTCTTCAACATCGTCGCCTTTAAACTCCGACGTAAGTGTGCCGTCCATACCAAAAAACGGCAAATTCTCTATAACCGGAACTTTTGGCGGCATTTTGGCACGCGACAAATCCTGACCATCCATTTTATAATCATTAAAATATGGACCGATAATACTCAGGATGATGATAATTATCATCAGTATAATACTTAGAACAGCAGACTTATTCTTAAAAAACGTACGTCGCGCATCCTGAAAAAAAGACCTGCTCGGCTTTGTTATCTTTTCACTTGTATCCTCTTTCCGCTCGTGGGGGACAAAGAGTTCCTTTGGTGGTTCGTGTTTCTGCTGATTCGTGGCCATTTAACTTCCCCCTCCTGTCAGCCGGATTCTCGGATCGATAAATACGTAAAGGATATCGATGACAAGTATGATCACGATAAATAAGACCGAAAACAAAAGGGTTGTCCCCATAATTGTCGGATAGTCAAGCACCTCTATGGAACTGACAAACTGTTCCCCGATACCCGGAACAGCAAAAATCTTCTCAATAACAAGAGTTCCGGTCATCAAGGAGACTGCCATTGGTCCCATTACAGTTACCAATGGAATCAGCGAGTTCCGCAAGCCGTGTTTAAAAATAATCCCAGGTTCCGTAACACCTTTTGCCCTAGCCGTCATAATGTAGTCTGAACCAAGGACCTCCAGCATCTCCGTTCGTGTAAAGCGGGCTGCCGTTGCCATTGGAAAAATTGCCAGCGCAATCGTCGGTAAAACCGTGTGTGCATAGGTGCCCCATAACGCGACGGGAAATACCTCCCATTTCGTCGCCAGATACCATTGCAATATACCTGCAAATACAAAGGACGGAATTGATGTACCTAATACGGCGATAATCGTTGAGGTATAATCCAGCCACCCATTATGATAAATAGCGGCAATCAGTCCAAACAGTATTCCCGCAATTGTTCCAAAAATAAGTGCCTGCATCCCAAGTATCAAAGAGGGAGGCATCCTGTTCAGCAGGATTTGAGTTACCGGGGTATTATCAAAATGAAAAGATATTCCCAAATCACCTTGCACAAGGCCTACCATATAATTGACGTATTGCACGGGAATCGGATCATCGAGTCCGTATTTAGCCAATATAACTTCCTGCTGTGATTCTGACAGCTTGTTTTCTGCTGAAAGCGGGCTGCCGGGAAGCAACTTCATAAGGAAGAATGTAATGGTAGCAATAATAAACAGCGTGATAGCCATATAAAACACACGCCGTAATATATATCGAAGCATTTTTGCACCTCCTGGTTTCGTGATTGTTTTTCATACTGTAAAAAATATTCATTATTATAAGATTTTTTCCTTTACAGGGTAAAAGAGAGTACATGCCATAAGGTCATATACTCTCTTTCACTAAATTTACAGCATATTTGGTTGGCGTTACAGATTATTCACCAGACCCTACGCTTGCCCATTTCCATTCATATGTCGGACCGAAAGAGTTAAAGTAAATATCCTGTATCTTCGGACGGACCAGCTGTGCTTTTGCACTTTGGTAAAGTGGTGCGACAGCAGCCGTCTCAGCCAAGATTTTCTCAGCTTCCAGGAAGTTCTGGTAACGTGCTTCCGGATCTTGTGCCAGTTCGTCTGTTGTTTCTTGAATCAACTTGTCATACTCTTCATTTGAGTAACCCATTTTGTTGTTTTGTCCGTCTGTAAGCCACAGGTTCAGGAATGTGTATGGGTCCATATAGTCAGGTCCCCAGCCCGAAGTCTGAAGCTGGTATTCCATGTTTGTATCGGCATCCAGACGTTGTTCAAATGGTACTGATTTAAGTGTCACTTCCAATCCAGGCAGGTTTTTCTGCAGCTGGTTGGCAATATACTCATCAGATAGTTTTGCAGTCTCACTGTCACCGCCAAGCAATTCAAGTTCTACGGAATCCTTGCCAATTTCCTCAAGACCCTCTTCCCAAAGCTTCTTCGCTTGTTCAGGATCATGTGTTATCAGATCGCCGTTTGCTTCACGGAAGTCTTCACCGCTTGGTGTTTGTACGAAATCTTTTGGTACAAATCCATTTGAAGCAATTGATCCATTATTCAGAATTTCGTTAACCAATGCTTCTTTATCAACTGCCATAGCAATGGCTTTACGCATTTTCTTGTTCGCTAAAGCATCGCTCTTCGTCTGGTTCATCTTCAGATAGAATAAAGACGCTTCAGGAAACACTTTATAATGGTCATGTGACTGATACTTATCGACCAGATCTGAAGACAGTCCTGCGCGGTCAACTTTACCTGACTCATACAGGTCTACCGCTGTTTGCGGGTCTTTAACAACCTCAAAAGTCATTTTCTCAAGCTGTACTGTTTCAGCATCCCAGTAGTCTCCGTTTTTCTGGAGTTCCCAGGAGCTTGCTGTGCTTTCCCAGTTTTCCAATGTAAATGGTCCGTTGAACAACAATGTATCCGTGCTTGTTGCATATTTATCGCCTTGTTCTTCAACAAAGTCCTCATTCAATGGATAGTAGGTTGGAAATGTGGCCAGTGATTCAAAATATGGCACCGGGTTTTCCAGATTCACTTCCAATGTATAATCATCAGGTGCGCTGACGCCTAATTCTTTAACCGGAACTTCGCCTTCGTTTACAGCTGTTGCGTTTTTAACTACACCGCCGAGCATGTATGGTCCATACTCCGAACCGGTCTCAGGATCAACCGCACGCTGCCATGCATAAACAAAGTCATGAGCCGTTACCGGATCGCCGTTTGACCATGTAGCATCTTCACGAAGATTAAACGTCCATGTTGTACCGTCTTCACTTACTTCATGGTCCTTCGCAATACCTGGAACGATCTCACCGTCTTTCACGCGATAAAGACCTTCCATTGTCGCACCAGTGAACTGAATCCCGTATTCGTCCGTAGCCATGCCAGGGTCCATTGACGGAATCGTGTCACCGTTAATAAAATGAAGAACCTGTTCTGCATCTGAGCCGGATTCTTCTTCTGTTCCTTCTTCTGATCCTCCGTCACCGCCGGAATCTGATGATCCTGAGTCACCTCCACCGGAACATGCGGCCAGGGAAAGACCGAAAAGTAAAGCTAAGGCCAAAAGCCAAACCTTCTTGAACTTCATGTTGAAAATACCCCCTTAAATTAGTCCTATTTTCTGATAATTTAGCAGATTTAACCGCTGATACAAATTATACTATTTTTCTTACAAGTTTGTAAAGGCTTATTTTAGGGAATAAGACTCAGTTAGTATAAACCAGTTAATAAAACGCTTTCATGACAATGAATTCAGGACTTAAAATATTTTAATCTATTTTTACTGACTATGATATACTATTATTTAAGGGTACATGTTCAAAAAGAAGGATAAAAGGATCGGAAAGTTCGAGGCGGTGCAGTTTTGAGCACAAGGAAAACATCACTGAGCTACTTTGCACACAGTAAAAGTGTTTTTCTTTTCCAAAGGAGCGGTATGCATGCCTTTAGATACATGAGCCTCGGGAAAACAAGCCAGCCAGAAACACACACTTGTCATTTTCACCGGACTTTTGAACAATCTCTAATCGACAAACTTTAAGGGCAGGACAAAATTAACATGTTTAAAAGAAACTTACAGATATTGCTCATTAACATCGCAATGATCGTACTTTTGGTTTACTGGTCAGCTTGGACCTTTACAATGCTTCAATTTCTGAATATGACATTTTATATTGCGCTCATTTATATGATTTTAACACTGGCCACATATACCATCAAAGGCGGTTTCTATGATGGCGTCGCTTTTGGGCTCCGACGATTCCGCAGCAAGATGTCAAAAGACGGGGACCCATTGGACGAGTGGCGTGATAAACCTGCACCATCAGCAAGTATTAATCAGCCTTTTTACAGGATTGTACGCTTTCAGACAATTGCGCTATTTTTGCTTCTATTAATTCTTTTCTTGGTCTATTATAGTTGAAACTACCCATAATCGGAGCCTGGTTCACTGGGAGAGACCGATTGGCAGCATTTAGTGAGCTTCTGTAACGACGCAGCTGAAATATACCCTTTCCGCGGGCTCACCAGCCGCCCGCGAAAAGCGACGAGCTAAACATCCACCGGGTAAGCTGCGCGTTTCGAGGGGTGCTGCATCACCGAAATTCTTGCAACTCGACGAACACCGAGTGTATTTCCGTATTGGGGCACTCCACTCAGCCACTATTTCATTGTGTAGCAGTTTGGATTTTGTGTCACAAACAATCTTTTAGAAAGCAACCTAATTGTAAATCTTCGGCAATCACATTTTTGATAACGATAAAAACGGACCCGGTTGTGGCATATACCACCCGGGCCCGGTCTGTTTGTTTTTACCATTCGAATTGATTTTAAAATAACAGAGTTTATTTTTCAATATATGCTTGCTTAATTTGATAGATACCTTGTGCATCTATACCAAAATCTTTGACGGTATTGCTTACCCCCAGCAGGTACTCCTGGTGGTGAATATATATCATTGGTGCAATTTCAACGAGCATTTCCTGAGCCTTCGTGTACAGCTTCTGTCGTTCTTCAGGATTGGTCTCACGGCGCGCTTCATCCAGCACCTTATCCAACTCGTCATTTTTCAGGAATGAGCGGTTGCCCGGGTCACCAACCTGTGATGAGTGGAATAAGGGATACATGCCATAGTCGGCATCAGAAGTCACGGTAGACCAGCCCAGGATAAACATATCGTGTTCCCCGTTAGCGGTTCTTTCGAGATAAGCCCCCCATTCAAGTTCCTGAATCTCGACATCGATACCAATTTCCTCCAACTGTGACTGGATTGTTACAGCTGTGTCCACACGCTGTTCGTTATCGTTGGTCCAGAGTGTTGTGGAAAAGCCATCCTCATGCCCAGCTTCTGCAAGCAATTCCTGTGCCCGCTCAGGGTCATATTCCAAACCATCGACTGATTCATCATAACCGAATACCGGCGGTGCCAATGGTCCGATTGCAGGGATTCCGACGCCATTGTAAACACCCTGAATGATTTCTTCTTTATTGATGGCCATTGAGATTGCCTGGCGAACTTTTTGGTCATCAAATGGCGCTTTTTGTACATTAAAGCCAACGTAAGACAAGGATACACTTGGTTCCTGCACAACTTTTGCGTTTGGCATGCCTTCCACACGGGATACATTATTCGGGCCGATTGCATCTGCTACGTGTGATGTTCCGGTTTCAAGCTCAGCTATGCGTGAACTTTGCTCAGTTACGACTTTAAACGTTACAGAATCGAGTTTTGCTGGCTTTCCCCAATAATTGTCATTACGGGTTAAGACAACACTTTCCCCCGGTGTCCATTCTTCAAATACAAAAGGACCGGTTCCAACCGGATTCTGGTTAATGTACGTATCGACATCACCGCCCTCTTCCATTTGGGCATAATCTTTTTCAATAATATTCGGGCTCATAATTCCTGTCCCGCTATGTGCCAGGTTAGCCAGCAGCGGCGCATATGGATATTTTAAATTGATGCGAACCGTATATTCATCCCGTACTTCAACACTTTCAACGGCTTCCAGCAGAAATGCCCGTGGTGAGGCAATTTTATCGTCCATTAAACGCTCAAAATTCATTTTTACCACTTCTGCAGTCAGTTCTGCACCATCATGAAACGTGACACCTTCACGCAAATGAAAATCCCACGTAGTTTCATCCACTTCCTCCCAGTCCTCAGCGAGCCCCGGCTGAACTTCCTGGTTCTCATCCAGTGTTGTCAGTGTTTCATAAATATTCTCCTGAACATTACTGGATGGAACATCATTTGATCCATGTGCAGATAAGGACACAACATCAGCACCGATTGCAATAGTGAGATCACCGCCGGATTCTGATGCTGCCTCACCGTCCCCTTCTTCTTCAGACGTGTCACCTCCGCCTTCGTTTGCATCACCCTCTGGCTCACCATCCCCCGCGCAAGCAGCCAGAGTCAGTGTGAGCACTAATAAGAACAGCCATAATAACTTATTCAGTCTCATAAGTCTCAGTACCCCCTATTATTTTTTATTAATATTATTTCTATTGTCCAATACAAGCGCATATACCATTAATATATAATATTTTAAAAACCGTTAATGAATCTCATACGATTAGCAGTATAAGGGGGTAACAATATGAGTGCTGAACCGGCAGAAAATTATAACAGCCATCGCAAAAAAGTGGACAGTCCTTTAAAAAGATCAATAACAGATTTTTACATAAACCTGTCTAAAAATAAAGGTGCCTTAATTGGCGGTTATCTGATTATCTTCTTAATTATTATCGCGATTGCCGGACCATTCTTAACAACCTTTGATCCATTCGAACCGAACTACAGTGTGAAATTTGAGGCACCATCCTCTGAACATTGGTTTGGTGCTGATCACCATGGAAGGGACATTTTTACCAGAGTTGTGCACGGACTTGGGCTGACACTGTCCATTGGATTTTTCTCGACCCTGATAGGCGGTATCGCAGGTGTGGCGGCCGGAATCATATCCGGTTATTATGGTGGAAAAATTGATGCCGTTATGATGCGTCTAATGGACGTATTGCTGGCTTTCCCGGGGATTCTGCTGGCGCTTGCTTTAGTCAGTATACTCGGAGCCAATACACGAAACGTGGTTATTGCAGTAGCTATTTCTGCTATACCAACTTTTGCACGTATTGTCCGGGGATCCACTCTGGCAACGAAAAACCTGGAATATATTGATGCCATGAAAGCATTAGGTGCTTCAGACATCAGAATTATTTTCAAACATATTTTACCGAATATTGTATCACCGATAATTGTCCAGGCCAGCCTTTATATCGCAACTGCCGTACTGTCTGCAAGCGGACTTTCTTTTCTTGGAATGGGGGCTCAGCCACCGTCTCCGGAACTTGGCGCCATATTAAGTGACGGTCGTGATTATATGTGGGATGCAGGTCATATAACATTATTCCCTGGTTTAGTCATTATGTTGATTGTGCTGGCATTTAATGTATTCGGTGACGGACTGCGTGATGCATTAGATCCAAAAATGAAACGATAGAAAGTAGGTGTAAACATGCTTCAGTTTATCGTTCGTCGTTTAATTCAATTAATTCCTGTTTTGATAGGCGTTACAATCCTTGTATTTTCATTGATGCACCTTACTCCTGGTAATCCTGCACACATTATTGCCGGCGAAAGCGCACCAAAAGAAACGGTAGAACAAATAGAAGAACGTCTGGGATTAAACGACCCGATTCCGATACAATATTTTAGTTTTGTCAAAGATGCAGCAATGCTTCAATTCGGATACTCCTGGCGAACAAGCTTACCGGTTACGCATGAATTATGGCCAAAATTTTGGGTCACGTTTGAGTTAGCTGTATACAGTACGATTTTCAGTATCTTTCTTGGTTTGATCGCAGGTATCATTTCCGCGGTCAGACAGTATACATTTTCAGATATTGCTATCATGCTCGTCGCTTTATTCGGTTTGTCGATGCCGAACTTCTGGCTTGGTCTTATGCTAATGCAATGGTTTTCTATCAATCTGGGATGGCTGCCGCCAACAGGCTGGGGCACGCCTGAGCAGGTTATATTGCCTGTTATAACGTTAGGAACAATGGGAGCGGCCGTTATAGCGAGAATGACGCGATCCAGTATGCTGGATGTCCTAACCCAGGACTATATTCGAACGGCACGTGCCAAGGGTCTGAAGGAAAGTGTGGTTGTTTACCGCCATGCATTGAAAAATGCACTCATACCGGTTGTGACAGTTGCAGGGCTGCAATTCGGCAGCTTGCTTGCAGGATCGGTGCTAACCGAATCTGTCTTTGCTATTAATGGAATGGGCAAATTAATCATTGATCGCATACTCGCAAGGGACTTCCCTGTGGTCCAGGCTGCTGTATTGGTTATTGCGGTTGTATTCGTTTTGGTAAACTTAATCGTCGACATTTCATACAAATTCCTGAATAAACGGATTGATTTAAATTAATAGGTGAGAGAGGTGAACATGATGAATGAAGAAACCATTTTGGAAATAAACAATTTGCGAACCTCGTTCCTTACTGATGATTTTGAAGTTAAAGCTGTAGATGGTGTTTCTTTGAAATTGGCTAAAGGAAAGACGATCGGAATTGTTGGCGAATCCGGTTCCGGCAAAAGTATTACAGCTCTGTCTATCTTACGATTACTTGATAAACCAGGCAAAATCATGGGCGGGGAAATAAACTTTAAAGAAAAAGACCTTACAGAAGCGAGTAACAAAGATATCCGTGATATACGCGGAAATGAAGTCTCAATGATATTTCAGGAGCCCATGACGTCGCTGAATCCTGTTTATACGATTGGACAACAAATCCGTGAGACACTTAAGGTCCATGAAGGTTTAGGCAAAGAAAATGGAACAAAAAGGGGGATTGAACTCTTGGAGCTAGTCGGAATCCCAGCACCCGAAGAGCGTATCAAGCAGTACCCGCATGAATTGTCAGGTGGCATGCGTCAGCGGGTCATGATTGCGATGGCATTGGCCTGTAAGCCTGAGTTATTGATTGCCGATGAACCAACAACTGCATTGGATGTGACGATTCAAGCGCAAATACTAGACTTAATCAATAATTTACAAGAAGAATTCAGCATGTCCGTCATTATGATCACACACGATCTGGGTGTCGTAGCCGAAACCTGTGATAATGTTGCTGTTATGTATGGTGGTAAAGTCGTTGAATATCAAGACGTTAAATCTTTATTTAAAAAACCTAAACACCCATATACGGTTGGATTGTTGAATTCTATTCCACGACATGATGAAGATGTGGAGGAACTTGAACCGATTAGAGGGACAGTCCCAAGTGCGAAGGATATGCCCAAAGGCTGCCGTTTTGCTCCGAGGTGTCCATTTGCAACAAATCTTTGCCATGAAGAATTACCTGCGCTTGATCAGCAAAAAGATGGCAGCGAGATTCGTTGCTGGATTTATACTGAACGCTGGAACGGTGATCCGGAGGTGAATGTTCATGAGCCAAAATGAGCTTTTGAAAGTCAATCATTTAAAGCAATATTTTCCTATTAAAGGTGGATTCCTGGGAAAGACGGTTGACCAAGTCAAGGCAGTAGACAATGTATCTTTTGAAATATACGAAGGCGAAACATTAAGTGTCGTCGGTGAATCAGGTTGTGGAAAGTCAACAACTGGACGGGCGATTCTTCGTCTGGACGAACCTACTGATGGGGACATCAAGTTTGATGGGGAAGATCTTTTATCTCTTAACAAAAGCGAAATGCGAAAAAGACGCAAAAATCTTCAGGTTATTTTCCAGGACCCATATGCGTCTTTAAATCCACGGCAAACAGTAGGAAAAATTTTAACTGAAGCAATGGGAATTCAAAATTCTGTTCCAAAAGACAAGCAGCGTGAAAGGGCGATTGAATTACTTGAAACAGTAGGAATGAATGCTGAGCAAATCAATCGTTACCCACATGAGTTTTCCGGGGGTCAACGACAACGGATCGGCATTGCCCGTGCCTTGTCGGTGAATCCGAAATTGATTATTTGTGATGAAGCTGTTTCTGCACTGGATGTTTCCGTCCAGGCACAAGTTTTAAACTTATTGAAGAAACTTCAAAAACAATTTAATTTAACATTCTTATTCATAGCCCATGACCTCGGAGTCGTACGGCATATTTCCGATCGTATTATTGTCATGTATTTAGGTAATGTAGTTGAAATTGCGGATAAGAAGACACTTTTCGAAAACCCGCAGCACCCTTATACAAAAGCCTTATTATCAGCAATCCCTATACCAGATCCTGAAGTGAAAAAAGAACGGATTATATTACAGGGAGATGTCCCATCACCCATCTCGCCGCCATCCGGATGTCGCTTCCATACGAGATGTCCTTTTGCAACTGAAATTTGTAAAACAGACGTACCGGAATTACGCAACCTGGATCACATGAAAGAAGGACATAGTGCTGCTTGTCACCACATTGAAACAATCGAATCTGGTGAAATGCAGGCAAAGTACTAAAATGGATGACCATTTTTAAAGCCAAAAACAAGACTGGGACAAAAATATTAAATCAAAGAAACACCCGATCTAACTTATGTCCCAGCCCCGTTTTATATCATTCGATTGTTATTGGTGGCTAAAAGCGACGCTCTATTAATTAAATACGCCCTCCAGGAAATTGCCAATCATTCTAAACAATTTGTTGAAAATATTTTCCACTTTATTCCAGAAACCTTCATCGTTGATCACTTCCTGCACTTTGGAGGCAATATCATCAAGCTGTTTTTTTACATTATCAAAATTTATATCCAAATCACGCATTCTGTTAAACAAGTCAATCAGCATCTGCCGATCCTCTTCACTTAAAGATATCTCCAGATTATTGAGCTGTTCCTCGACAATCTGCTGCACTTCTTCTTTAGTGGCAGGATTTTGCTCAGCTATCGCCTTCTTAATTTCAGTCAGCAGTTCACTGACTTTTTCCTGATTCAGCCCTTCTTTTTCCGCAAGATTTGTTGCCACATCCAGTTCATCGTTCGCCAGTTCCATTCGCTCTTTATCAAGTTGCTGACCTTTTGCATCATAGGCTTTATAGATACCTGTCAATGCGGAATGGCCGCTGACTTTGACAGGTGACGCAACATCAACAGTGGCATTTTCCACACCCGCTGTCAGCAGTGCGTTGGCATACATTTCATTGGTCACTTCAGTGATGTTATCGGGTGTGACAATATTAATCGTCAGTCCTGTGCCCTCTTCTTCCTGTTTGATTTTCGCTGATGAAAACATTCTCGAATTCGGATTGCCATCAATATAATTCGCTATATCTTCACCTGTTACAGTATATTTTTCAACACTCTCAGGATCGGTCACTTCAAGCAGTTCTGTGACCTCCTGCTTCTGAGCGTCTGATAATGTATCACCATATACAACAATCGGAACACCCAGTTTCTCATTAATGCTGTCGTTTGTAGCGTGCGCTGGCACCGCAAAACCAATCATCATAACTGCCGCAACCAGGAAAGTAACAACTGAATGCACATAACGTTTCATGTTTGTTCTCCTTTACAGAAAGTTTTACTTCTCTTGTCCATCTTACGAACAATCAAAACTCATTATACCGTTTTATGCTTCATTTGAATAGTTTTTTTCAGTGTCATGGTGTCAATTTCGGGGAAAATTACGAGGTGAGCATTATTCTTTAAACTTATTTCGCATTCCTATATATTATACATTCAGGTCAGGGAAGTAAATTAGAAAGAAGGGAATTATAATTACTGAGGAAAACACTCATGTCAAACGAAATTTAATTATCATGTGGTTTGCAAATTTCTTTGTTGGCGGCAGTCTGACGATGGTGCTTCCATTTCTTTCGCTATATATCGAGGAATTCGGAAACTTCTCAGATGCATACGTGCAAAACTGGTCGGGATGGATTTTTGGCATTACGTTTGGTACAGCATTTATTTTCTCACCCATCTGGGGGCGGGTCGGCGATAAATTCGGAAGAAAGAATATATTAATCCTATTTGCTGCGGGAATGGGGTTATCGGTTTTGTTAATGGGTTTTGCCAACTCAGTTTGGGATCTCTTTTTCCTGCGCTTGATTATGGGGATATTCACCGGCTTTATTCCGATGTCACAGGCTCTTATTTCGACACAGACGCCAAAAGAAATCGCTGGCCGTGTATTGGGGACACTTCAGACCGGAAGTGTGACCGGCAATCTGATGGGGCCTTTGCTTGGCGGGGTGCTTGCCGATATGTTCGGCTATTCCGCAACGTTCAAATGGGTTTCCATCACCATTTTTATGTCCGGACTGCTTGTGCTGCTTGGCATTCGGGAATTGCTGTACAAAACTGAAGAAAGTACAAACAAAGAAACAGCCTATACGAGCAAGCAAGTGCTGCTACATATTTTTGGGCACCCCGTACTGCTTGCAGTCATGCTCATATCTGCTCTTGTGCAGGTTGCACACTTCAGCGTCCAACCTATCTTATCGTTATATGTGGCAGAGATACATGGTCCAACAAGTATTGCATTCTTTTCCGGGATGGCCTTTTCCGCGGCAGGTCTGGGCAATTTAATGATGGCGAGACGCTGGGGCCGGATTGGCGATCGTACCGGCTACATCAAAATATTAATATTTTTACTATTCATGGCGGGTATCGTTTATTTCCCGGGAGCATTTGTTACAAATATCTGGCAGCTGGTGGTACTGCGCTTCCTGCTCGGAATTTCAATTGGCGGCATCATCCCGGTCCGTATTGCTTATATCAGACAGGAAGCACCATTATCCATTCAGGGTGAAATGCTTGGCTACAACACAAGTTTACGTTTCCTGGGCAATATTATCGGACCTGCATTCGGCGGCATGCTGGCCGGATTTTTCGGTATTTCCTCGGTGTTTTTCGTCACCAGTGCCCTTTTGATTGTTAGTGGTGCCATCGTGCTTATTACGTGGTACAGACATGAATATGAAGGTAAGCAGCGGAAAGGTACACATTCTTTATCTTCTCATTCGCCTAATCACAGTAGCTGATGTGAGCTGTGACAAGTATGGTTTGAATTGGAGGACCCGGTGAATATCATGCCGGTTTTACTGTTGACATTTTCGGATATCACAGGCAACCGATTTGATATATTAAGCTGAATATGTTAAAAATAACATCGTACCATTTTAAATTAGAAAGAAAGTGATAGCTATGGGCGCAATTGTTGTAGAAGTCTGTGACGGAAACGCCATCACTTCTTTGGATATAGAAGGAATCATCGAAAGCGAATTTCCAGAGGTTGCTGTGCTCATGAACGAATGCCTGGCTATTTGCGGCTTATGCAGGGTTCGCCCTTATGCACTTGTTAATAACCGTCGTGTTTACGGCAAAACCCCTGAAGAGTGTTTAGATAAAATTCGCGAAGCTATAAAAGAAGAACTGGCTGTTTATCAATAATGATGAACAGCCAGTTTTTTTGAAAGATTAATTTCCGACAAAATATTTCCCGGGTAATATTTTGTCGGAAATTGTACTTTTGGCAGAGTATTTTCATGACAAATGCCGCCATCGTCATCTTTCGACTATTTTCGAGCAACTCGGTGATTTCTCAACACTTGTGAGCAATCCACAGTTCGGGCAACTTGGGACCGTATTAAACCCCAACTTCCTGTAAACTTTCCCTTAAGATGTTCATTGAATCATGCCTTGTTAACCTTTTAAATCTTCCAAATTCCGGACTTTTACTAACTGTTTTATCAGCTATCTCGTCAAGTGTGCTTTCGTCGATTTCATATTCTTTCAATGAAACCGGTGCACCAAGTCCCTTCCAGAATTCCTGCAGCTGAGCAATTCCTTCCAGTGATACTTCGCGGTCACTTTTCCCCTCAGGATCAATGTCAAACACACGAACTGCCAACTGCTTAAAACGTCCAGTATTATTTTTATCTACTACATGCCTCATCCAGTTTGGAAATAATATTGCGATACCCCCAGCATGCGGAATATCGTGGACAGCTGATATGGCATGCTCGATTTCATGTGTCGCCCAATCGCCTTTATATCCCATATTAAGCATGCCATTTCGAGCCAGGACCGCATTAAGCATGACGCTCTCACGAAGTTCATAACTTTTGGGGTTCTCCAACAGGCGGGGTCCGGCTTCAATCATTTCCCGCAAAATGGCTTCGCAAAGACCATCCTGTACCGGTGTATTTGACGTATGGTGAAAATAATTCTCCAGGACATGTGCCATAACATCAACAATTCCAAATACTGTTTGTTCATGTGGAACGGAATATGTAAGTACCGGGTCAAGAACCGAAAACTTCGGATAGGTGTAAGGGCTTGCCCATCCTTTCTTCTCCTTTGTTTCCCAATTTGTTATAACAGAGCTTGCATTCATTTCCGATCCCGCTGAAGCGATGGTTACAACCGTTCCAATCGGCAGGGCTTCAGTTACTTTTTCTTTTTTGGTAATAATATCCCAAATGTCAGTTTCTGTATTAGCTCCGGCAGCGATAGCTTTTGCAGCATCAATTACACTGCCCCCGCCAACTGCCAGCAGTAATTCGATTTGTTCTCTTTTACAGACATCAATTGCCTGGCGTACCGTTGACAGTTTCGGGTTTGCCTCTATCCCTGTAAATTCAAACACTTCAGAGTTTATTTCATTCAATTTTTCAATAATCCGGTCGTAGATGCCATTGCATTTAATACTTCCGCCCCCATATAGCAACAGCACCTTATTTCCATACTTGGGAATTTCTTCAGTAAGGGCCTCGAGCTTTCCCCTACCAAAAATGAGTTTCACCGGATTATGAAATGTAAAGTTGTCCATTCAAAGGGCCTCCAGAAGTTATTTTTTATAAACAACCGCATCCATTTCAACCAACACATTTTTAGGAAGCCGGCTAACTTCAACCGTTGCCCTTGAGGGATATGGTTTCGTTAAATAGCTGCCATAAATATCATTGACCGTTGCAAAGTTGTCCATGGAATTGATATAAATGGTAAATTTAACCACTTGGGAAAAGTCACTTCCCGCTTCGGTCAAAATCGCCTGCAGGTTGTGCATAACCTGTTTCGTCTGTGCTTCTATCCCCTCAGCAACATCACCTGTTTCGGGATTAATGCCAATCTGACCGGACACATAAATGAAGTCACCTGCCTCGATTGCCTGTGAATACGGACCAATTGCAGCCGGTGATTTCTCCGTATAGATTTCTTTTCTCATCATCATTCCTCCCATTCCAAAATTTACATTTATCGTATCATGTTATGACTTTAAAATACTAGTTTTCCGAAGCATCTTTTGTATAGGCCATGACATCACGGACGTAGAAAATATCCCCGTAGCACGCATCAATTTTCTGGGCCTCCTCCCGTGGACAGCGGAATTTCGCCTGATTATCAGCGGCAGCATACATTTCCTGTGAAAAATTAACTGCTGCTTTTTGCGTGTATTCACCCGAATTGGTTTCCACATAATCGATAAAGCCCTTTCCAAAATTATACGATTGGACTGCCAGCATCACATCGCCATCAGCTTCTTCCAGCGTCCCGGAAAAATAATGGACACCCTGTTTGATGGACAATTCGGGGTCTTTAATACACCCCCTTGACCCGCAATAGCTCTCGGAAGATTGCATTGGATCTTCACCGCGGCCGCCTGACTCCTGCATCATCATTGCCAAGAGAACATCAACATGTTCTTCAACGTCATATTGTGTGGCATATTTTTCCACAATAGGCCGGTATTCCAGCACCTGTTCACTGAGGGCTTGCTTTGACGGGCCGTGCGATTGCCGGTCTCCTTCCAGTGATAAAATGGAAAGTAAGATAAACAAACCGCACAGAACGGCTGAGATAAGTATTGTTTTCTTGATAGCCTGTTTTGTTTTTCGTTTCATCGTTTCCATCTGTCCTTCCTGGAAAGGTCAAACTCCCCGCTACTCCATATATGGCAAGGGCAAGCAGCCTGATAACTATTTTCATAGATTTTCGCACCTAATTTTCCCTGGAAAACAATCGTTTCTCACGCCATTTTCCAAACCGGTAATACATAATGGCTGCGAAACTGCTTAACAGGAAACTTGACCCCATACCAAGGGGTATTCCGGTATCGCAAAACCAGCTGGAAAAGATGTAGGTCAATGGAAAGCGCAGCACCCAGAAGGAGATGATATTCAGCACGAGTACCTGATACATTGCTCCTGACGCCCTGACAATACCATTTAAAATAAAGTTGATCCCGAGAAACGGATAACATAAAGCAACAATTTGCAAGTACTTTGTCCCGAATGCCACCGCTTCTGCATCCTCAATAAACAGCCGGATGCCATGTTCCGCAAACAACACCACGGTGAGGCCGACCAGCACCATAATCAAGAAGTTGTAGAGCACACCGTATTTCGCAATCCTCCCCACCCGCAGCCAGTCCCGGACACCAATGTTTTGTCCGGCCATACTGTTCACAGCTGTTCCCAGCGCATGTGCCGGCAGCATTAAAATCTTGTCCAGACGCTGGGCTGCCCCAAAGCCTGCTACAACACCGCTGCCGAAAATTGTGACAACACTCATGATGGCCGCCGATCCGGCTGAAATGACTGCCATTTGCAGACCTGCTGGTATTCCGAGATTCAGTATTAGACCGACTTCGCGCTTTGAGGGTGGCACTGGGAAACTGAATGGAGCGAGTTTTTTGGACAGCACATGAATGATGCCGTATAAAAAAGCAGTGCCCTGTGCCACAATGGTTGCAAACGCAGCCCCATTAATGCCCAGGTTCAAACCGGCAATAAACAACGGATTCAGAAGGATATTGAGCAGTACAGCAATCATGACGAACCGCAGTGGGGTCCTGCTATCACCAAGTGCCCTTAGTACTGTGCTGATAAAGTTGTAGCCGAACAAAAACAGAATTCCAAGAAAGTTGATCTGCAAATATGTTTCAGCTTCACCAAGCATATTTTCCGGTGTTCCCAATAGATGCAGCAGTTGCTCTGCCAGCACGAATCCGAGCACGCTCAGTGAGAGCGCGAGAATCGTCAGAATAACGACAAACGCATTCAAATAGCGTTTCAAACCGGATTCATTCTCTTTCCCTTTTTGTTGGGAAAGAATTGTCAAAGCCGCGTTATTGAGTCCCAGCACAAATGAAAGAATTGTAAAAATGATCGTACTCGCAATTGCCACCGCCCCGAGTGCATTTGCCCCGAGCAGATTACCCACCCAAAGACTGTCTGCGAACTGATAAGATGTTTGCAGCAAATTCGTCAGCATCAGCGGTCCGGAAAATATAAGTAAATGTTTAAAAATATTCCCATCAGTGAAGTCATGCTGTTTTTTCATTGGTATTTTGCCTTTCCGTTTTCCAACCATATCTATTCGTAACTCCACTTACTCTATATATTCATCCACTCTTTATTGTAGCATGGATTGTATAGTACTTCCTTTTTAAAGTTCGTTCATTTAATTTTTTAAATTTTTTTATAATATGTGATATTATATACCTAAGCTTGTAAAAATCGAATTAAAGGAGATGGTATTATGATGCAAACACCACTTACCATTGGCCCAATGATGGAACATGCGGAAAAGTTTTTTGCCAAAAAAGAAGTCATCTCACAAACACACGATAAGCTGCACCGGCTAACATATGCTCAGATTGGTGAGCGTACGCGACGCCTCATGAGCGCTCTCAGACAGCTCGGTGTACAAAAGGGCGATCGTGTCGGAACACTTGCCTGGAATCACCACCGTCATCTTGAGATTTACTTTGCAGCACCGGGGATGGGTGCCGTATTGCATACGATTAATATCCGATTGGCTCCCGAGCACATTATTTACATCATCAACCACGCCGAAGATCAAGTCCTGTTGATTGATGAAGATATCCTCCCGCTGATTGAAAAAGTACAAGACAAACTCCAAACAGTTAAAGCTTTTGTGGTCATGACCGACAAAAATGAGCTTCCCGAATCAACCCTTTCACCACTCTATTCATATGAAAAACTGCTGCAAACCGGAAATCCTGAACAACCTTTTGAAACAGATATTGATGAAAATGACCCTGCCGGCATGTGCTATACATCCGCAACAACCGGGAAGCCTAAGGGTGTCATCTACTCTCACCGCGGCATCGTGCTCCACAGCTATGCACTTGGGCTTGCCGACACAGCTGCCATCTCCGAATCAGATGTATCGATGCCTGTTGTACCGCAATTTCACGTCAATGCCTGGGGAACCCCTTTCGCCTGTACCTGGTTCGGTTCGACGCAAGTAATGCCCGGACCGCGTTTCACCCCAAAACGGCTGGCTGAATTCATTGACAGGTTTAATGTGACAATTACGGCAGGTGTTCCGACCATCTGGCTTGGTATGCTCCGTGAACTCGAACAGGGTGATTACGATACGTCAAGTTTGCGTGCTGTACTTTGCGGCGGTTCCGCTGCGCCAAGAGGATTGATCCAGGCATTTGAACAAAAACTGGGCGTGCCCTTTGCACATGCTTACGGCGCAACTGAAACTACCCCTCTTGTCACTTACTCACGTTTGAAGAGCTACCAGCAGGATTTGACCGAAGAAGAGAAGTTGGATGAACGTACTAAACAGGGAATGCTTGTCCCAGGTCTGGAAATGAAAGTTTTGGGAAATACCGGGGAAGTAGCCTGGAATGGTGAAGAAATGGGTGAGCTGCTGTTGCGTGGCCCGTGGATAGCCAGTGAATATTACGAGGATGACCGCACCGCGGATGCGTTCCATGACGGCTGGTTCCATACCGGTGATGTGGTAACTGTTGATGAAGAAGGCAATATCCAAATCGTCGACCGTACGAAAGATCTGATAAAAAGCGGCGGCGAGTGGATTTCATCAGTCGAAATTGAAAATGCTATTATGGCACATGAAGCCGTATTCGAAGCTAGTGTTGTGGCCATTCCTGATGCTGAGTGGCAGGAGCGCCCAGTCGCCTGCGTTGTGCTCCATGAGGGCAATAATGATGCAGATAAAGATGAATTGCTTGAATTCATCCGGCCGCAATTCGCCAAATGGTGGATGCCTGATGATGTTCTGTTCTTCGACGAAATTCCGAAAACTTCTGTCGGTAAATTTTTAAAGCGCAAGCTGCGCAAACAGGTGAAAGAACATTACAAGATGCAAGGGTGATCAAGATTGTAATGAGGGTGGGACGAAACTAAACAACCTAGCCTAAAGAAGAACAATCTACTCCTTGAGCGGAGGAAATGTATGTAGACCGCGGGAAAATGGCATTGGTGAGACCTCACAGTGCGTCAGCACAAAGCAAGGCTCTCCTGGGTAATCTTCGACCTGCGAGGAGTGCTGCTTCACCGAAAAACTTGCAACACGACGAGCACGAGGAGACTCACCAGCCGCCCGCGGAAAGTGACGAGCACCAAGTATATTTCCGGAGCGGGGTAAATGCACCAATTCTAAATTCTAGTTAGTTTGGGTTTTTTGTAATAAATGAAGTTTCACTTCTATCAGCTCTTGACCGTGGTTTGATCGAGTGACCTTACAATCGCCGCAACACTCTCTTCCTTTTCAATCGCACCAACACCCTGTCCTGCCCACAACGATTGCATATCGGCTGCGGCAAATTCTTTTCCGGCGGAGCGGATATCTTTTGTCATTTGATTTTGCACAGGAAATGACTGTAATCTGATCCCGTTGTTTTCCACCTCTTCAATGAAACGGTTTCGGATTGCACGTGCCGGACGACCGGAAAATACTTTCGTAATCGACGTGTCATTTGTACCGGCTTTAATAAGAGCACGACGGTAGGCTGTGTTTGTTCCGGCTTCTTCCGCCACTAAAAACCGTGTGCCGAGCTGAACGGCTGAAACGCCCATTTCCAATAACGCATCAACCTGTGATTTCGTATGTATTCCGCCAGCTGCTATCACAGGCAGATCAATATGTTCGAGCAATTCCTGCACCAATACATGCAATCCTGTCTGGCAGCCATTTGGATATTTGTCCACATCAAATGTTCCGCGATGACCGCCTGCTTCTGTTCCCTGAGCAACGATAGCGTCATACCCGGCATCCTTCAGTTGTCTGGCTTCATCCAGGTTTGTCGCCATGCCAATTAACGTGACATCATTAGCTTTCAAACGGTCAATCAACATGTAGGACAGTACGCCGAATGCTGTGCTGACAATCGGAATATTTTCCTCGAGAATAACATTTACTTTTTCTTGTAAATAATCATGCACTTTTATCGAATTCCCGCCGGGGTCAATTTCCAATTCCTTGCGATATCGATTAAGAAATTGCTGCATTGGCTGAATATCATCAGAAAATGCCTCCAGATTAACAGCAAACAGATTCACGGCAAATGGCTTATCAGTCAGCTGCTTGATTTCCCGGATATCTTTTTTTAAGGCTGCATCACTCATATAGCCTGCCCCGATTGTACCAAGCGCCCCTGCATTCGCAACAGATACGACCATTTCAGGAGTCGTGATGCCGCCTGCCATGCCGGCCTGAATAATCGGTACATCCACTCCGAGCTTGTCCATTAATGTAGTCACGACCATATACCTCCTTCTCTGCAGTTACTCCAATCATATCACATTCTTCTAAAATTCCGCCCCATTCGCTCCATCTAATTTATATGTTTTCTGCTTTATACATCTTGACAATATTGTGAAAATTCCGTACTATGATAATTATTAGTATATCATGTCGTTAAGAAGCGCTCATGACGCTTGCATGAATTCATGCTTGGGGGGATGAAATTGAATGTCAAGATTGCAGTGTTTGGCCATAAAGACATCATACACAAACTTCACAGCTTTACTGCAGACCAGGAAGATATCGAAATTTTTCCGTTTGACTGCTCAAATCCAAAAGAAACAGTGCAACTGGTGGAAAAAGCCATTATGTGTGATATATATTTATTTGCCGATGCCTTGTCTTATTTATATGCAAAGCAAATAATTGATAAAAAAAGACTTCCCGCCGTTAAAGTTGATTTTGATTCTTATATGATCCTTTCTTCCCTGTACCATGTGAAAAATTATCACAAACAGGAATTAAGGCGACTGTCCATCGATATACCTGAAAGCAGATATATTAACGAAGTCCTGCATGAAACAGATACCAGTGACCAAGGGATTTATGTTTACGACTATGGACATAACGTCCGTATTGATACCGGCCAAATCGCGGCCTATCACGAAAAACTTTGGAAGGAAGGGAAAATCGATTACGTCCTGACGTCCATCAGCGAAGTGAGTCAAATCATGCGTACAAAGGGTATACCGGGCAGCTGCATGGCGATTCCCAAATTGAATTTTATGTATGCCATTGAAAAAGCTAAATCAATTGTGGTCATCAATCAGTCGCAAAGCACACAAATTGTTACCGGATATGTCCGTATTAAGTCCATTGATGCCATCCAATCAGAAAAAGGTGATTTGCATACGAGGGAATTGCATCCTAAACTGCAGCGGATTTTATTGAATTATTCCAAGAAAACACATGCGTCTGTTTTATCGACCGGCAATGGCCAGTTTGTGTTGTTTGGGACTCGTGGAATGCTCGATCACATTACCAGCAGCTATCGTGATTTTGCATTGTTAAGGGAAATGGAAAACGCCGTAAACGCACCGGTCGACATCGGGTTTGGTCTCGGATTAACCGCAAAACATGCCGACGAAAATGCTAAACTTGCGTTGCAGACCTGTGAAAGCAAGGATGATGGAACGTGTTACATTGTCAATGAACGTCGTGACATGATTGGCCCACTCGGCGTTAAAAAGGAGTTCAGCCCATCGGCATTATACCGTTCGTTAATCCATGAAGCCAAACTTAACAATGAACTATCCTATAATTTCATTGATTTCATTGAAGTGCGTAACAATGAACCATTTTCATCCAATGATATCGCAACTTATTATGGTGTAACAAAACGCAGTGCTGAACGCACCATTAAAAAACTGATGGCGGGAAACGTTATTAAAGTGATTGGTGAAGAAAAACCGTATGTGAAAGGCCGCCCGCGAAAATTATTTAAATTGAATCAATAAATACAAATGAACGCTGTCGCCATACATGCTTACTCGAATTTTAGCAATTAAAAATGCAGGCGAGCCAACATCGCCTGCATTTTCTTATTATGAAATTTGCCGCTTCGCTTTATCCGATTTACCTTGCATAAATTGCATAGCGGTAATGACTGCAAAGATCACCAGGCCTGTCAGCGAAATGGCCATATGCGGATAAACAAGAAGCAAACCGGCAATTATCATGATAACCCGCTCAATCCAGTTCAGTGACTTGACGTAATAACCAATCAAACTTGAGCTGATTGCCGCCATGCCAATCATTGCCGTAATCACAGCAACCGACACGTTTAACGCATTTGCATCGCCCTGCAGCAAAAGAATTGGCTGCGAAACAAACATATACGGAATAACAAATGCCGCAATCGCGAGCTGAACGGCAGTTACGCCGGCTTTCATCGGGTTGGCACGAGCGATCCCTGCGCCGGCATAGGCTGCCAGACAAACAGGTGGTGTAATATCTGCAACAATACCAAAGTAAAACACAAACATATGCACAGCGATGACCGGTACATCAAAGGCCAATAACGCCGGAGCTGCCATTGTTGCAGTAACGACATAGTTGGCAGTGGTCGGGAGTCCCATACCCAATATGATACAGGCAAACATGGTGAAGACCATGACAAGGAAAAACTGTCCCTGTGCCAAATCGATGATCCCGCCGGCAATTTTTGGACCTAATCCTGTTGTCGTGACGGTACCTGCAATAATACCTGCTGTCGCACAGGCTGCAATGACGGGCAGCGCCGTCCGGGCTCCTTCTTCAAGCAATTTAATAATCTCTTTTAATGTCATCCGTGTTTCTTTCCTGAAGAAACTAATGATAAATGCAACAAAGATTGCAAACAGTGCTGCAAATGTTGGAGTATATCCCGCCAGCAGGAAGCCAATGATAATGACAAGCGGTGCGAATAGATCGATCCGCTTGACTAAATTTTTCAATTTTGGAAGCTGGTCGATTGTCAGCCCTAAAATTCCCTGTTTTCTTGCTTCAAAGTGTGTTCCCATAAAAACACCGGAGAAATACAGCGCTGCAGGAATCACCGCAATAACGATAATTTCACTGTATGGAACGCCTGTATAGGATGCCATAATGAAAGCGGCAGCACCCATGATCGGCGGCATTAACTGCCCCCCTGTCGATGCTGCTGCCTCTGTCGCAGCGGCAAAGTGAGGTCTGAAGCCTGCATTTTTCATCATCGGAATCGTAAACGAACCCGATCCGACTGTGTTTGCAACGGATGAGCCGCTGACCATCCCCTGCAGCCCGCTTGCCGCAACAGCAGCTTTTGCCGTTCCGCCGGTATACTTTCCTGTCAATCTCAAAGCAATATCATTAAAAAATTGGCCTATATTTGTTTTAACTAGAATAACGCCAAAAAACAGAAATAAATAAATGTAAGTAGATGAAATTTGAATAGGAATACCAAAAACACCACTTGAACTAAAAAACATCTCCGTTGCCAGCGAGGGCCAATCGTAACCGGCATGTCCAATGACAGGAATATGATTGCCAAACAAGCCGTAAAGCAAAGCAATAATTGCTATTATGACAATTGGAATACCAACAACACGTCTTGTTGCCTCAAGCAACAACAGAATTCCTGCGGTGGCTACAATCTGGTCAAATGCTGTAAATCCAAAAACGATAGCTTCGTTGATTAAATGGTCATAATTATAAACGATATAGAAATTCGTAAATAATGCAATCAGTGCCAACAGAGCATCATACCAAGGAACACCCTTGTTTTTAGCCATGGCGGGTTTTATCGGATAAAGCAAATATACCAGACTTAAGGCTGCTCCAAGGTGTATTGCCCCTTGGATCATGGAAACTTTAGCGCCATAATAGGCCGTATAAAGCTGAAAAATGGTTAATGCAGCTCCAATTGCAAGTGTAAGCCATCCCCACGGGCCCAGCTTGGTTCGAAAATTACTCTCTTTATCATATTTTGCCATTAATTCATGTTTGTCGATTTCGTTTGTATGCTGCTCAGCCACCGGTTTCCCTCCATTCTTTTCGTCTGCTGTTCAGTAAGAATTATTCCGCACCACCCCGTGTTCCCTGAGGCAAGATGCCAGAGGCCGGCATAGAAGAAATCGGCCATTCCGCCGATTTCAAGTTATACGTTGTGTCTATCTGAGAAAAAACCGGACACTATATGTCCGGCTCTCACTATTCAGTAATACCGACTTCTTTAAAATACTTTTCAGTACCAGGGTGCAGAGGCAATTCCCCAACACCAGTCATTGCATTATCCTGTGTTATCAGTGATGCCTGTTCGATTGTCATTTCATCCGATTTTTCATACAACGTTTTTGTCATTTTATAAGCAAGATCTTCACTCACCTGTTCCGTAGATCCAAGCAACAGTGCCATTGCAGTAATTGTTTCTGCCGGCTCCTCCTGCCATTCGTAAGTTCCAGGCTCAACCGTATATGCTTCATATTGGCTGTTATCCAATACTTTCTGTAATGCATCCCCTTCAATATCGAGGAATTTCACTTCACCTGTCGCGTTAGCCAGTTCGTCTGTTGTTGATGATGGCACACCTACGACAGCAAATGATGCGTCAATAGTTCCATTTTGCAGTTTACTTTTTGCATCTCCAAAGCCCTCTTCATAAGCTTCATAATCGCCCTTTTCAATTCCGTATGCGCTCAGCACCAATTCGGCTGCTTCACGGGTGGCACCGCCTGGAGGGCCGATTGCAACCTTCTTGCCTTTCAATTCCTCAATGGATTCAATTCCTGTTGATTCAAGTGTAACCACCTGCAGTGCTTCCGGATAAAGTGAACCAATAACACCGACTTTATCAGTGGTTTTCCCTTCAAATTCGCCCTTTTGATTGACAGCATTAATCAATGTTGTATTTTGTGCAATCCCCAGCTGATAGTCACCTGATTGAACTTTGGCGATATTTTCAACTGATGCACCGGACTCTACTGAGCTTACATCAAATCCCTCTACATCAATATTATCTGTAAAAAGGTTAGCCATCTCACCACCAAGCGGATAGTAAACACCACCGACACTTCCTGTTCCCATCGTCAGATTCGTCATCGGCTCAGCAGAATCGCCGGAACTGTCGCTTCCGCCACTGCTGCCCTGACCACTATCACCACAGGCACTCAAAATCATGCCCATGGCAAAAATCAAAATGAGTAAGTAAAGATTGCGTTTTCTCAAAATAATTCCCCCTCTTCATTTTTTATTCAAACCAATATTATACAGGACTCACTGAAAACGGTTTACCTTTGTATTTTACCCTTTATTCACGGTTATTTCAAGTTTTAAAAATATTTAGATTATTATATGCATGGCATTCTTCTGCTATGATAATAGCTCTGTACCTGCCCGCAGTTGACATATATACAGTTCCATGGAGAGATTCTGTAAATAACAGGGAGTGTTTCAATACGTAAAAAAAACCGGATATGCAGTGGTGCACACCCGGTTTGTTCACGATCTGTTGCTGAACAGGTAATTCATCAATTCATCATAGACAGGGATTGAATCAGTAATCAGAAATACCGGCAACAGCATAATGGTGAAAATCACAGCAATGTTGGCAACGATGAATTTTGCGGTTCCTTTGAAAAAGGAATTCATATTAACCACCTTTCATGGTTTGCCGTTAATTTCATTGTAATATTTATTCACAATTCTGTAAACTGTCTAACACCATCAAATATTCAACAATTCACGCACATCTTCCTCGCTCAGACTTGACAGCATTGTTTCTCCTGGCTGGATGACCTGATCAATGAGCTCACGTTTTTTTTGCTGCAGGTCGAATATTTTTTCTTCAATCGTCCCTTCTGTTACAAGACGGATCACCTGAACGACATTTTTTTGTCCAAACCGATGCGCTCGTCCTGTCGCCTGGTCTTCAACTGCAGGATTCCACCATAGATCATAAAGGATGACCGTATCTGCGCCGGTTAAATTCAGACCGGTCCCTCCTGCTTTCAGGGAAACAAGAAACACGTTTTTTTCGCCATGATTAAACCGTTCACTCATTTGAACGCGCTCTTCGGATCCGGTTTGACCATGCAGATAGAAATAATCAATGCCCGCTTCCTTCATTTTTTCCATAATGATCTCATGCATACTGGTAAACTGCGAAAAAATCAGCATACGTTTGCCGTTTGCCACCGCATTTCTGACTGTATCCATCAGCTGATTCAGCTTGCCGGACTCTCCTTCATAATTTTCCACAAACATGGATGGATGACAGCAAATCTGGCGCAGGCGTGTCAGCCCTGCCAATATTTTCATCCGGTTCTGCTGAAATCCGCTTTCTTTCATCGACTGGGCCGCTTCCTGCTGCAGCTCCCGCCAGTATCCGACATACAAGTCTTTTTGATCTTTCGTCAGCTCGGATACGTGCACCGATTCAATCTTTTCAGGCAGTTCTTTCAGGACATCGCCTTTAACCCGCCGTAAAATAAACGGTCTCGTCAGTGAGGCGATTTTATCATGTTCCAGTTGCTTGAACTTTCGCTGCCCCGGCATTAATCCCGGTAAAATTACCTGGAAAATCGCCCATAGTTCATCAATTGAATTCTCAATTGGCGTTCCGCTCAAGGCAAAGCGTCTTCCTGCCTTTATTTGTCTGATGGCCCGGGAGGTCTTGGTAGCGTAATTTTTAATATATTGTGCTTCATCCAGAATCAGCGTCTGGAATGTTTTTTCCTGATATAATTCGATATCCTGTCTTAATGTCGCATAGGATGTGATCCAAACATCCTTGCTGTCATTCTCTTCTATCATCTTCACCCGTTCAGCTGGTGCTCCGGTCATAACGGCCACTTCTAAGTCAGGTGCAAATTTTTCACATTCATTTTTCCAGTTGTACAATACCGACGAGGGCGCGACAATTAAATGGGGTGTATCGCCAGGTTCTGAAAGGATATAGGCAATGCTTTGCACTGTTTTTCCGAGCCCCATGTCATCCGCAAGAATACCGCCAAGATGATAATGGCTCAATGATTTGAACCACTGATAGCCGGTCAGCTGGTAATTGCGCAGCTCCGCATTCAGATTTTCCGGCAGCGGGTAAACCTGTTCTTCGGGGGAACGCAATTGATGCAGCAGCTTTTGAAATGCCGGGTCATACTGCTTTTTCGTATCAATTAGATTATCTATCTGGGTGCCGCGATAAACGGGCATTTGCACATTTCCGTCCTGTAAATCCTCCTGGCCAATATCCAAGTCATCAAACAGCTGCTTAACGGATGCGAATTCCTCCCCTTCCAGAGAAAGAAATGCTCCATCCTGCAGGCGATAGTAGCGTCTTTTTTCCATGACTGCATTAAGCACCTGATCCACTTCTTCATCGTTAATCCCTTCAATATCGAAACCGATATCCAGCAAATTGGACGACGATTCAAGCTGTACACTTGTACTCGGTGAGGCCTGCGTATCAACAAAAAACCGGCGAATTTCATCGGTCATATACAATTCGAGATATTTATCGAGCACCGGCAAAACACTGAACAAAAACTCGTACAGCGTATCATCATCGATTTCAATATACAGTTCTTTGCCGTTATAATGAAAGTTTGCGTGCTCAATCAGGTTCATAATCTGCTGTTCTTTTTCCACATCACGGATAATAATAATATCATCATCCTGCTCACGTCCGTTAAATGGATCAATCTCGTGACTGCCGTAATGATAAGACAATTTGCCGGCAATCCAATTGTCTTTCAATTCCAAGTATAATTGGGCTTTGAGGGGAAACTGAATGATTTCATCGGCTATATTTTCAGATATTTGCACATCGCCGACTTTTTTCAGGGACGGTACAACCTGTGAAATAAAATCATCAGCTTTTTCCTTGGGTACCGGCAATCGCTCGCTTTGCTTACCGGCGAAAGTGAGCTGCGAAATGATCGGAATCTGCTCTTTAGCCGGAAAATAAAACGTGCCATGTGAAAATAATAAGTTATAACGTTCGAAATAAGTGACGGATCCGATATCATCCATCAGCAGGGACAACTCGCCTTCCTCCGTTTTGGAAAGGTCAAACTGAAACGGCAGCTCATCCTCGGCAATCACAATATTTTGATAGTTTCCCTCGGTCGATTTAACAGTGAAGTCAAGCTCCGACAGCTTCTGCAGCAATTGTTTAGCAGTTAATGGCGGAATGATTACTGCCCGCTCGGGAGCATCCATAAACCGGTAAATATTCCGGTCAAAATAGACTTTTTCATTGTTTAAAATGGAATAAAGTGTCTCGAGAATTTCCATATCCTGTTCATGGAAGTAATGGATTTCCGGGTTGTATGTGAATGTTTTCGTAAAATAATGCTCATTTCCTGAAAAAACATCGCCCAGGAAATCCTGTATGTTTTTGACGACAAGCGGCCGATTTTCACCGACTTTCAGTTCCAGAAGCAGATTATGTTCATCATTCCATCTGCAGTAATACTCGACATGAAGCGGCACTTTTTGCAATGTGATTTCGGAAGCCGGCTGATATGTCGACAACGATGCAATAGAATTCATCAGCCAATCGGTCATACGATAATCCTTCGACATTTTGATTGGATTATCAGCGTTGCTGTTGCTGATTTTTATAAGGACGGCTGCGGTGTGCTTGCAGGGTCCAAACGTGGAATATGCCGGACAATCGCAATACACATCCATTGAGCCATTGGACAGCTCGGAGGTGTTCACTTCCACAAAGTATTCCTCAGTCCCTTGTACCGATGCGGACCAGATTTTAAAATTTTTATCATAGGTCAAATCACTTACCAGACCTTTTTGATAATATTGCCAGCCGCGCTGATAGATGGCGGTTGAAAACATTTTTTGTATATTAAGATCACGGATTTGTTTCAAAACACATTTACCCTACCTTCTGGCATCTTATTAACTATTAATATTGTAAATGAGACGATGGCGTTTTTAAACTAAAGACTGTTGGATTATTCAAGAAATCCCTGTTTATCCTTTTTGAACATGCAATATTCATAGGATGGAAGAATCAAGCGGGTTATAAACGTCTTTTCCTCAAAAAGTGCTGTTTTGTGCGAAAATGCAATGAGAAACTCCGGCAATTGCCGAAGTTCTCCACTCAAATATATCACTTCATTTTACCCGGAAGTGCGTGGATGGATTCAATCAGATCGTTCAGTTTGCCTTCGATCCGGTGCAGCAAGTAAAATGTCACCACGATTGGAAAGCCGACTTCCGTGACAAAAGATACCCATGTTTCCACTGATATGACCTCCTTTTGGATTTTTATTCAAATGGGCTTCCACTGCCCTTTTTTTAGAAAAAGACCAGGGGCGATGAAGCCGCTGGTCTTTACCTTATGCCTTATGGAAGCTCAATTTCGGCGACAGTGCGATCCACAATACGGGCGCTTTTCTTGGAAACGAGATCACCGCCTGATGAGGTGAACGCATTTTGTGAAATGATTTCATCCATTGCAGCGCTCACGGCGGACGCATCTACTGGTTCAACCGGCTTTTCCAGCGAGTACGTGACGGTTTTATCGTCTTCATTCAAAAATTTAAGCTCAAGTTTTTTCATTATGCCCCTCCTTCCTGTTATTACTTTTAAGAATTATGCCTGTGTGATTTCAGACTCATCGTGACGTTCAATCGTATAAAGCGGACGTTCCTGTAGTCCCGCAACAGCTGTTGCAATAGCAAACAACTGATCCGCAGTTGCTTCCGGCTTCACATTGTTAAAACTTTTTGACTTAAAAATGGTTTTGCCTGTCATCATGTCGTCCCCGTCATCCAACACAAGCGTTAACCGTGATCCCACTTTTTGTGCTGCAGCCATGCTGTCCACCTCCTTTCACCCCTATAATCGAAATAATTGAGCAAAAGGGGGCATCATAACGAAAAGTTTTTATGGAGTATCAATCCCGCAGACGGAGGATTGCGGTTCAGAACAAAGGCGCAAGCGCCCGTTTAGCGACGTACGGACTGGACTGAACCGCAGGAGATAAAGGAAACACGATGAACGTAAGTCAATCGCTGTTGACTTATCGGACGGAGGTGAAGGAAGTCACGCTAGGCGCTGGAGCCAGACGTGGCTATTTTTGATAAAGCATTCGTAGAGCCAAAAATTTATACTTTCTGATATAATTAAAAAATCCGGGCAGTCAGTCAGCTGCCCGGACTTTTGCTCTTATATATAAATAAAAATAAAGGAGGAGTGAAAATAGTACAGACCCGGCCGCTGTCAGATAAATCATGCTATAGCCGAACACTGAGGCAATCTGACC
>NZ_DATGTT010000002.1:0-15322 GCF_035301675.1 Lentibacillus sp.
TTTGGTTTTCGGGCTGATGTTTTGGTTTTCGGGCTGATGTTTTGGTTTTCGGGCTGATGTTTTGGTTTTCGGGCTGATGTTGGCGGAACAAAATTTGTTCCGCCAACATCAGCCATAGCAGAATAAAAAAAGCGCGGGGACAAGTGGTTTGTCCTGTCCCTCACGCCAAATTACTTAACCGGGTTAACTGCTTCATAGAGCAATTGTTCAAGTTCTTCAGTATAAAGCCGTTTTTGCTCATCGCTCCAAAACAGTGTTTCAGCCATATAGTTAATCACGTTGTCTTTATGGGCTGTGACAAAATCAATATCGAAAAACAATGCCCCGGTCCGCCGTACAAAGAAATCAACCGGCTTATAAGTCATTTCACTCTCTATGGAATATATCAGTTCCGCAAACACGACCGGGTCAATACCTGCCTTATCAGCCTCTTGGGATTTTATCCGGTAAAGCTGCAAAATCTCATCCGTATTCGAACCGTATTTTTGGATAAGAAAGGTTGCTGTATCCTCGTCAATTCCTAAATCAACCGCTTCTTTCATTTTTGCTTCCTTAAATCGCTGAAATCCTTTCGATCCCCCGACTTCACCGCCAGATATCGGCAAGTGTTCCGTTTCAGATTCAGAATACAGTATGTCTTCTTCTTCTTTTAACTGATTTACAACCGTATCCACAGCTTCTTCCGCCATAGCGCGGTACCCGGTCAGTTTTCCGCCGGCCATTGAAATCAAGCCTGAATCAGAAATGAATATTTCATCTTTACGGGAGATTTCATCCGGGTCATCTGTACCTTCCTCCGCAATTAATGGCCTCAATCCGGCATAGCTCGAATCAACATCATTTTTTGTCATATCCAGCGACGGAAACATATGATTGATAGCATCCAATAGGTAATCACGATCTTCCTCAGTCATTTGAGGATGTGCAATATCGCCTTTATAGCTCGTATCCGTTGTGCCGACATATGTTTTTTTATTTCGCGGTATAGCAAAAATCATCCGGCCATCCGGTGCATCAAAATAAATAGCCTGCTGCAGCGGGAATCGCTTTTTTGGAAAAATCAGATGGACCCCTTTTGTTAATTGCAGCGTTTTGCCTTGTTTGGATCCGTCCAGTTCGCGCAAGTTATCTACCCAAGGACCGCCTGCGTTAATAATTTTTTTGGCATAAACATCGTGCTGTTCGCCGCTTATCTGATCTTCAACAACAGCACCGGTAATTTTGCCTTCATTATAAATAAAATCAATAACTTTAGCGTAATTGACCGCTTGCGCACCCATTTCAACCGCCTTTTTCATCACTTCAATCGTCAGGCGGGCATCATCTGTTTTATATTCCACATAAAAACCTGCACCTTTTAGATTATCCCGTTTAACGAGCGGTTCCTTTTCCAGTGCTTCCTGAGGGCTCAGCATTTTCCTGCGTTCCGATTTTTTAACGCCTGCGAGAAAATCATATAACCGCAAACCAATATTCGTTGTGAACGGACCAAATGTACCATCTTTATAGAGTGGCAGCATCATCCATTCGGGAGTTGTCACATGGGGGCCGTTCTCGTATACAATCGCTCGCTCCTGTCCAACTTCCGATACCATTTTCACTTCGAATTGCTTCAAATAACGCAACCCGCCATGGACAAGTTTAGTCGAGCGGCTTGATGTCCCGGCAGCAAAATCCTGCATTTCGACCGCAGCTGTATTCAGCCCGCGGCTGGCAGCATCCAGCGAAATCCCTGCTCCCGTGATGCCACCGCCAATAACGAGCACATCAAGTTGTTTTTCTTTAATTTTTTGAAACGTGTTATTTCGTTCCAGACTTGAAAATACTGACATATCCATTCACTCCGTTTCGACTGTTTCTATAACTGACTACCATTACCTCTATTCCCAAAAAAAGAAACCGCAAAAAGACTAATGAAAAGACTTCATCAGTTTTGCGGTTTCTCCATTTCTCCAGCGCATTTATTAACTTGACTTTATCATAACACACTTAAACAGCTTGTGTATAGTTATCCAAACTCTTTCGTTACAGCAGCAGCAATACCTTCCATATCTTTATCCATGCCGGATTCGACAGCCGCAACGTACGATCCTTCCACTAATGGCGCTTCCATGACCCGGACATCATTTGCCTCTGTCATTTCCGCAGCCATTTCTGCGTTCATTTTGGCACTGCCAATATCATAAAACAACAAAACCCCTTTACCATCATTCGCACGATCGATTGCCTGCTGAATTTTCTCTATGCTTGTCCCTATATCATTTTCATCTGTACCGCCGGCCACTTCGATTGGGACGTCTTTAATAACCTGGCGAATCATATCTTTTATGCCTTCAGCGACTTTAGGACTGTGGGAAATAAGCACAATACCAGCATAAGACATGTTATCACTTCCCTCCGATGATGTCGGCCAATGCTGCAAAAATATATTGAGAGGAAGCCGAGCCCGGATCTATATGCCCGATTGACCGTTCTTTAAAATAAGCGGCCCGGCCCTTCATTGCCATCATATCCTTAGTCTGCTCCATGGCATTTGCTGCCTCGTCTGCAATTTTATCAGCTGAAAAATCTGTTTCTCTGTTGAATAAATCTGCCATCTTTGCCCAGACATCAACAAGTGTTTTCTCGCCTTCTGCTGCTTTGCCCCGCTGTTTAATGCCATTGACAGCCTCTTCCAGACCATGCTTGAACGTCTCGTGATCAAGCGTTTCTGCTCCTTTCGCTGCGACAGACATCTTCAAAAACGCCGTGCCAAATAGCGGGCCTGATGCACCGCCAATCTTAGACATGAGCGTCATGGCAGTATCCTTCAAGACTGCACCGGTATCGGGATAGTCATTTTCTGTTAATTTGTCAGCAGCTTCCTGAAATCCGCGTGCCATATTAATGCCATGGTCACCGTCACCGATCTCCTGATCAAGCGTTGTAAGGTATTTCTTATTTGCTTGCATTTTTTCGTTTGCTTTTTCAATCCATGCAACAATATCCTGTACGGTTAACTCCATTGTTTGACCCCTTCCTCAACTGTGAAAAGCAGGTGTTTGTGCCGGTGCGTCAAGCAGTGTTTTTAATTCATCATCCAATTTCAATAACGTCACCGAACAACCTGTCATTTCCAGTGATGTCATATATTCACCGACAAATGTTTTGTAAACGGTAATCCCCCTGTCCGCCAGTATGGCCTGTACCTTTCTATTGACAATATACAGTTCCATCTCAGGCGTAGATCCCAGACCATTTATCATCACAGCTGCCTCACCGGTGAAATCAAAATCATCCAATACCTGTTCTGTAAGTTCTTTAGCTATGTCATCAGCGCTTGTAATTTCTTTTCGTTCAATTCCTGACTCACCATGAATGCCAATGCCTATTTCCATTTCATTTTCTCCTAATTGAAAACTTGGACTTCCGGCGGCAGGGACTGTGCACGGTGTCAGCGCCATACCCATGGAGCGCATATTATTGACAGCTCTTTCGGCAGCAGCCTTGACTTCTTGTAATGATCCACCCTGGTCGGCTTTTGCCCCGGCAGCTTTATGAACAAATATGGTCCCTGCAATACCTCTTCTTGATGATGGGTCATCTACAGCTACATCATCATTCACAACCACTTTTTCCACCTTAATGCCTTCTGCTTCAGCTAGTTCTGCTGCCATTTCGAAATTGAGGACATCGCCTGTATAATTTTTGATCACTAAAAATACACCTGCGCCCCCATCAACAGCTTTAATGGCCTCAAATATTTGGTCAGGTGTCGGGGATGTAAAGACTTCACCGGCAACCGCTGCATCCAGCATGCCTTCGCCGACGTAGCCTGCGTGTGCAGGTTCATGACCACTTCCGCCACCGCTGACAATCCCAACTTTGCCTGATATCGGAGCATTCATTTTTGCGATAACCATCGTTCCTGGTAATTGTTTCAGTTCATCAGGATGTGCAGCGGTCAGACCTTCCGTCATCTCCTGTACAACTTCATTTGGATCATTCATTATCTTTTTCAACTTACTGCCTCCCTCTATTCTTTTTGACAGGCTGTTTCGAAAAAATCTGGTTTTTTATCCAAAAATCCATGACTGCGACATACTGCAAAAGAAAGTTTGAGTGCTGTGACACCGCTACGGAAGTATAATCCGCTTTCCGCGGGCAGCTGTGAGCCCACGGAAAGTGAGTATATTCCAGCTGCGGCGACAGGAAGTCTCACTAAATGAAACTATTCAGTCAACTGTTGTAGTCTTTATTGCAGTATATCAACTGTGAGGGTAAAGGATACCAAAATTTACGAAGAGAGTATCTTGATAAAAAGAACGGAGATCAATGCTTAAATATCATATTGATCTCCGTTGACGCAAAACTATTTAAACGTTCTTGCCGCTTTCACAGCTTTTTTCCAGCCAGTATAAAACTCATCGCGCTTTTCTTCGTCCATACTGCTCTTAAATGTCCGTTCATTTTGCCACTGTTCAGCAATCTCATTCTTATCTTTCCAATAGCCGACCGCAAGTCCGGCAAGATAGGCGGCCCCCAATGCTGTTGTTTCCTGTACAACAGGGCGTTCAACCGGTACGCCAATAATATCACTTTGAAATTGCATTAAAAAGTCATTTTTCACCGCACCGCCATCAACCCGCAGTGCTTTTAAATCAATTCCGGAGTCTTCTATCATCGCATCCAGAACATCTTTTGACTGATAGGCGAGTGACTCCAGTGTCGCCCTGACCATGTGTTCACGTGTTGTCCCGCGTGTGATGCCAAAAAAGGCGCCACGGACATCACTGTCCCAATAAGGCGTTCCCAGTCCGACAAATGCCGGTACCATATAAACACCGTCCGTAGAATTCACCCTTGTCGCGTAATCTTCACTTTGCGGGGAATCATCGATGATTTTCAGGCCATCACGCAGCCATTGGATAGCCGATCCCGATACGAAGATACTCCCTTCCAAAGCATATTCCACTTTGCCATTCACTCCCCAGGCCAGCGTTGTCAGCAGGCCATGGTTTGATTCAACACCTTCTTCACCTGTATTCATCAGCATGAAGTTACCGGTTCCGTATGTGTTTTTCGCCATGCCTTTTTCAAAACATGCCTGACCGAACAATGCCGCCTGCTGGTCACCGGCTATCCCGGCAATCGGAACTTCATATCCGAAGAAATGGTAATCAACAGTGTTTGCATAAACCTCAGAGGATTCCTTGACTTCAGGCAGCATACTTTTCGGCACATCCAATATACTGAGAAGGTCATCATCCCACTTGAGGTCGTAGATATTAAACATTAACGTTCTTGACGCATTGGAATAATCGGTGATATGCGCTTTTCCGCCAGAAAGCTTGTAAACAATCCATGTATCCATTGTACCAAATAGCAGCTCACCATTTTCAGCCTTTTCTTTGGCACCTTCTACATTGTCGAAGATCCACTTGACCTTTGTGCCGGAAAAATAGGCATCAATCAGCAGTCCGGTTTTTTCACGGAATATATCTTCATAACCCTGTTCAGTCAATTCCTTGCAAATGCCATCCGTTTGACGCGACTGCCAGACAATCGCTTTATAAATCGGCTTTCCAGTATTTTTATCCCAAACAACAGTCGTTTCCCGCTGGTTGGTTATCCCGATTCCTGCAATTTGCGATGGTTCCACCTCTGACTTGCGCAAGACTTCCGAGATGCAAGCAAGCATAGAGGTCCAGATTTCATTCGCATCATGCTCGACCCAGCCTGGATGCTGGAAAAATTGCTCAAATTCTTTTTGTGCTGTTTCCACGATTTCACCATTGTGATTGAACAGAATTGCGCGCGAACTTGTTGTTCCCTGGTCCAACGATAAAATATACTGTTTGCTCATTATAAAATTCCTCCCCTTTAATTTACTTGCTCTTCCAATTTATCAGCCATTGTCCTGCCTTTTTTGAGTTCAGAGGCTGCAGCACCTGCTAATATGGCAGCCATTACAACACTTAGTATCCAGAATATTGCAGGAAACTTACCTGCAAATATGGCGTTATAAAATATACCACCGTACATTCCACCAAGAATAGGACCGACAACGGGAATCCAGCTGTAAGCCCAATCCGATCCGCCTTTACCCGGTATCGGGAGAAACGCATGTGCGATCCTCGGTCCCAGATCACGAGCAGGATTAATCGCATAACCGGTTGCTCCGCCCAAAGACATCCCAATTGCAACAATCAGCAAACCAACTATTAACGGATTTAAGCCTTCAGTGAATTCATTTGCACCAATAAACATAAGTCCGAACAAGAGGACAAACGTACCAATAATTTCACTGACCAGATTGGAAAAAGGACTGCGAATGGCTGGGGTTGTCGAGAACACATCCCTTTTTGCAATATTATCCTTGGTCTCTTTCCAATGTGGTAAATAATTAAGGAACACAATTACAGCACCAATGAAAGCACCGCTCATTTGGGCACTGATATACATCGGGACTTTCGGCCACGGAAATTCACCTGCAGCAGCGAAGCCAAGAGTTACCGCAGGATTGATGTGTGCACCTGTAAACTGACCTACTGCATACACACCCATTGTAACACCAAGACCCCAGCCAATTGTAATAACAACCCATCCAGCGCCCTCGGCTTTCGAGTCTTTCAAAACTACACCACCAACAACACCCCCACCTAAAATAACCAGAATCATCGTACCAATCAGCTCCGCCAAAAACTCGGGCATTTTAAACACTCCTTTGCTAGCCTTTTCAACTCAGTCCACAAGATTAACAGCTAAAAAAAAAGACCCATACTGCAATAGAGGTACTTTGTTAAAAGTACCATTACAGTGTAGGTCTCCAAATCTCCAGCACGTTCTTAACTTGTGAACTAGCATACCACAATAATGAAAGCGCAGTCAACACAATTTTAAATCTTTTAATAAGTATATCTGCTATTACAGCTATCAGGCTGCCGATTTATTAAATCTTCCACAATTCAGTATTGGATGTAGAGACAGCAACTGCTCCAGCGTCCAAAGCAGAAGAAACTTCTATCTGATTTCTCACCAGACCGCCTGCAATGACAGGCACTCCTGTTCTCTCATTGACTTGTTGTATTATATCAGGAATAAGTCCTGGCAAAAGTTCAATACAATCCGGCTGAAACTGCTCTATCAGCTTTAAATTATGCTCAACCGCCATACTATCCAATAAAAACATCCGTTGAATAGCCAGCAATTCATGTTTTTTAGCCAGCTTAATAATCTTGCCTCTGGTCGAAATAATTCCATCCGGTTTGATATGGCGAACTAGAAATTCCATGCCATATTCATCAGTTTTCAGCCCCTGAATTAAATCGAAGTGAACCAGGACCCTTTTATCAGCCCGCCTTGAATACTCAATCAAACTTTTTAACTGTGCAAGTCTGGTTTCCAGAAAAACAATGGCGGAATGATCTGAGTCCAGAGCTTTCTCAAAATCTTTCATATTTCGAATTGCCGGGATGATACCTAATGGCGTTTCCATGCTTTACCTCCTCTGGGCCATTCAGCCGCTACATATGTTATTACACTCAGTCTCAACAAAGAGAAGGATATCAATCCTTAAAAATTAAACGCAGCATCCGCACAATAACTGGATACCACGCTTTAACTGATTATATCTTTGCAGCACAGCACAGACAATTATATTAACACGTTAGTGTATGGAACGTTCCTCAATCAGATCCTGTTTCATCTTCCACAAATCATAGCTCAAATCAACATAATAAGTTTGTGGGTTCAAGAGTCTCAATGTTTCGTGCCATATATAGGAAAGCTGTTTTTCATGATATTTGTGAATCTCCTCAAGCGTCGGCAATTCATACACTTGTTTCCCGTTAACGAAAATCGGCCGCAGAAGATCAACCGCTTCATAATCATTCACATATTTGAATTTCTGCGGAAAAAACGGATCGAACATCTTGAGCGGTTTATCATCCACTGTTTCATATGCAAGTGCGATATAGTCGCCTTCCGACTTATTCGTCTTGCGGTTGATGATCCGGTAAGCTTTTTTGGGACCTGGAGTCGTCACTTTAGCCAAATCATCAGACAGCTTAATAACCGGAATGAGCTTGTTTTCATCTTCTCTGGCGACGAGTTTGTACACACCTCCGAGCGATGGCTTTTTGGCACCGGTAATCAGCTTGGTTCCAACACCCCAGGCATCAATTTTGGCTCCTTGCAGTTTCAAATGCATGATGACCTCTTCATCGAGATCGTTGGAAGCCATGATTTCAACGTGGTTCATGCCGGCTTCATCCAGCATTTCCCTGCCTTCGATGGACAGGCGGGCCAAGTCCCCGCTGTCAAGACGGATTGCTTTTAGCTTTTTCCCTTGAGCTTCGAGCATTTTTCCGGTTTTAATTGCGTTGGGAATCCCTGATCGTAGCGTATCATATGTATCAACAAGCAATACCGCCTGGTCTGGCAGAGCTTTAGCAAAATTCGTGAACGCTTCTTCTTCGCTGTCATGATCCTGAATCCAGGAATGGGCATGCGTCCCTTTCGCCGGAATATTAAAAAGTTTACCGGCGCGCATATTGGATGTTGCTTGAAACCCGGCAATGTAGGCGGCACGGGCTCCCCAGACAGCGGCGTCAGCCTCCTGTGCCCGGCGCGAACCGAATTCAACAAGCGTATCATTGTTGGCAATCTGCTTAATGCGACTTGCCTTGGTAGCAATCAGACTCTGATAGTTCATGAAATTCAGAATGGCTGTTTCAATCAGCTGAGCTTCGAAAATGCGCGATTCAACCCGGATGAGGGGTTCATTTGGAAAAACAATTTCACCCTCCTGCATGGCATAAATATTTCCGGTAAATGAAAATTTCCGCAGCTCGTCCAGAAATTCTTCTTCATAGTTCTCTTCCTGTTGTTTTAAGTAGTCAATATCCTCTTCGGCAAAGTGCAGATTATTGATGTAATGCACAATCCGCTCGAGACCGGCAAACACCGTATAACCATTCCGGAAAGGATTCTTTCGGATATACGCGTCGAAAACAGCCTGTCGATTATGGGAGTTATTTTTCCAATGCGCATACATCATATTGATTTGGTATTTATCAGTGTGCAGCGTTAAGTTTTCGTATTCCATCGTTCTCCTCCATTACCTGTCTTTATTGCTATTGTAAATGAAAAACGCTTGCATTGAAACAAATGGACATAATCACTTTGGCTTTTAATCATTTTTGTCTTCTATCCGCTTTTCCATTTCTTCTTTTGAATAAATCACCTGCATCGGGTTGCCGCCTACAAACGCTCCCGGCGGCACATCCCGATTGACAAGTGTCGCAGAGGAAACAACCGCACCATCACCGATTGTTACACCGGGTAAAATGGTTGTATTGGCTCCGATCATGACATCATCACCAATCACGACATCCCCAATCCGGTATTCTTTGATTAAGTACTCATGTGCGAGAATGGTTGTGTTGTAGCCAACGATACTGTTCGATCCGACCGTTATTTTTTCCGGAAACATGATGTCAGGCATGACCATCAATGCAAATGCTGTTCTTTCACCAACATTCATCTGTAAAAACGTCCGGTACAGCCAATTTTTCAGACCCAAAAAGGGCGTATATCTCCCCAGTTGAATAAAGACAAAATTTTTCATGACCTTCCAGAACGGTACGGTATTGTAAATTTGCCATAAGGAATTGGCATGTTCGACGGGATACCGATTGGTTTTTCGCATAGCTCGCTCACACTCCCGTGATTTCCAGCAGATCCTGCATGTCATCGAGCATGTATGTCGGCCTGTACGTTAATAGTTTCTCCCGTCCTTTAAGCGACCATGCGACCCCCGCCGTCTTAACACCTGCATGATGCCCTGCTTCAATATCGTGTGAATTATCACCGACCATCAATGTTGACTCAGCATCGGCGTCCATTTCCCGCATGGCTTTAGTGACGGGTTCGGGATGCGGTTTTGCATGGCTGACATCATCAAGTGTAATAATCGTATCAAAATAACTGTCAAGTTCAGTGACCTGCAGCCCCATACCGACCGTTGCCCGCATTTTTGTCGTAACGACACCGAGCTGAACACGATTCTTCTTCAGTTTCGTAAGCGTTTCGGCAACATTGGGGAATGCCTTCACATAGGTGTCATGATACTGCAGATTATGCTTCCGGTATGTTTCAACCATCGCATCCACCTTATCAGGTGCAAATTTCCTAAACGAATCTTTCAACGGCGGTCCGATAAATTCAATCGCCTCGGCACGGGAAAGTTTTTTCCCATATTCGTTAAATGTATGTGTAAACGATTCGATAATCAGTTCATTCGTGTCAATCAGCGTGCCATCAAGATCAAAGAGTATGGTATGAATTTTCATGTGCTGATTCCTTCCTGTTTTGTTTTTCGAGTCGCTTCCAGACAAACGCGACAGACATGGTCAAGAGGATGGCAGTCACCAGGCGGATTAATAATAGCGGCCAGACCGGAATGCCTAGTGGAATAAATACCAGTGTATCCTCTACGACCGCATGGCAGGAAACAAGGAATATCAGGGCCAAATACATATCCCGCCTTGATACCCCGTCTTCTTTTACCGCCTGAATCATCAGACCTGCCCCATATGCAAGGCCGATTGTCAGACCGGCGACAAGTGTCATGGATGTATTTTTTTCCATCCCCAGCATCCGGGTGAACGGCCCAAGCTTATCGGATATTGAGGTAAGCCAGCCTTTTTCACGAAAAAATTGCATAGCCAGCATTAACGGAATAACAATTAATGCCAGCTGTACAATGGCGAAAATCGCCGTTTGCAGCCCATGAAGCAAAATCTCGCTCCATCCATTCAGCACGACATCTGATGAAGAGATAAGTCCATACTGGGCGGCTTCTACACCGCCGCTCCACAGCAGATTAATCACAGTGGCTGAAACGAGTGCAAGTGAAATACGAATACCGGAAATAAGCCACCAGCTGACACCAACTTTTGACGCCACCGTTGACTCAATGAACAAGTTATGTGAAAAAGACATCATAACAGCCAATATAAAGACTTCTTTCACCGTAAATTCAAATGACACGATCGCTGCAATACCGGCATATAAGTTCAAGGCATTTCCCAATACCAGCGGCACAGCAGCCTCACCGGACAGCCCCAGGAGACCCATTAGCGGGCTGATTTTATCAATAACCCAGGGAAGTACCGGCGTGTATTGCAAAATGGTCACAATCAGCGTAATGGGAAAAATGACTTTCCCTAATGTCCATGTCACTTGAAGACCTTGTTTTAATCCGCGCTGCAATATTCCAGTCAATTACCTATCACCCGCTTTACGTTATTTCTTTTTCTTCTTTTTAACTTTTTCCCCATCGTAATGTCTATTCGCTGCACCTGTTTTGCGACGGTACCAAATTAGAGCAATCACAGCCAATATAATAACGACTGAAATGAGCTGTGCCATCCGGATTCCGGTTCCGGGCACATATAAACTGTCCATGCGCATGCCTTCAATAAAGAAACGGCCGGCCGAATAGGCCATCAAATAGCTCAGGAATACTTCACCGCGCAACGGATTCCTGCGTCGCAGGATTAACAAGAGTATAAGTACCAATATATTCCAGACGGATTCATATAAAAATGTCGGATGATACATCACACCATCAATACACATCTGATCCATAATGAAATCAGGCAAGTATGTATGAAAGCTGTTAAATGTCTCTTCTGAAATCGGGCCGCCGTATGCCTCCTGGTTCATGAAGTTGCCCCAGCGTCCAATTGCCTGACCTAGAATCAAACTTGGTGCCGCAATATCTGCAAGCTGCCAAAACGGGACATTTCTTACCCGGGCAAAAATGACAGCCGTCAGAACCGATCCGATCAGCGCTCCGTGAATGGCGATACCGCCTTCCCAGATGGCAAAGACGTCCCACCACGGTCCGCCTGTATAACGGTCCCATTCAAAAATAACGTAGTAAATACGTGCAAATATGATAGCAACCGGAATGGCAAACACAACCAGGTCAACCATCAAATCCTTCTGTAAGCCCAGTCGGTCGGATTCCTTTGTTGCCAGATACAATCCTAAAAAAGCCCCAAAAGCTATAATCAGTCCATACCAGTATATGGTCAGGGGCCCAACATTCAAGAAAACAGGATCCAGCGCTGGTGCACTACAAGTCACATTAATCACCCCTACTCTATAACATTTCCTTCATCAATCATCTCTGTCAGCCGCTCGGAAAATTCTTCGGCAGCATTAACCCCCATTCGCTTCAGCCGGAAATTCATAGCAGCAACCTCAATGATGATAGCAAGATTTCGACCGGGGCGCACCGGAATGGTTGCCTTCGGAAGATTGACATCCATGATTTTCATTTTTTCTTCATCAAGTCCAAGACGGTCATACTGTTTCTTTTCATCCCACAATTCTAAATTGATGATCAATGATATCTTTTTATGACTCCTGACGGCACCGGCGCCGAAAAGGGTCATGACATTAATGATGCCCAATCCCCGGATTTCCAGCAAGTGCTCGATTAATGGCGGTGAATTGCCAATCAGCCGGTCATAATCCTCCTGCCGGATTTCCACACTGTCATCTGCAACAAGACGGTGACCGCGCTTCACCAGCTCAAGGGCTGACTCACTTTTACCCACGCCGCTTTGCCCTGTTATAAGCACTCCGACACCATAGATGTCGACTAACACACCATGAATGGCAGTAAATGGAGCAAATTTTGCCTCCAGATAGTTTGTCAATCTGCTGATAACACGGGTCGTTTTTCGTGGTGAATGCAAAATCGGGACGCCTGCCTCATCTGCTGCTTCCAGCATGACATCAGGAATATCCATTCCGCGTGAAATGACGATGACAGGGGTGATATCTGTGCAAAGCTGTTCCATGCGATCTTTTTTATTTTCATCTGATAAATCCAGAAAATAAGCCATTTCCGTTTTACCGATTAATTGAACACGTTCTTTCGGATAGTAATGAAAATAGCCGGTCATTTCAATACCGGGGCGATGCACGTCGCTTGATATGATCTCCCGGTGAACACCATCTCCCCCTGCAACAAGGGTAAGATTGAAATTTTCCAGCAAATCTTTCGTACGGACTGTCGACATGAATTGAAACCTCCATTAACTCCATAAATGCTGACTTACATTGTAGCATATTTTAGCAGCATAAAATATCGTCATTGACGGTAAGAGTTTAAAAAATCGCAGGAGGATTCACCTGCGATTATGTGACGGAATCTTTGACAAGCTTATTCAGGAGCAAGTTTAAAATCGATATGATCACAGCTGCAATGATAGCTGTTCCAAATCCTTCAATAACAAATGATTCGTCCATTATTGCCTGCGTAATCATAAGTGTAATTGCATTGATGACAAACAGAAACAGACCGAGTGTCAGCAGTGTTATCGGCAATGTCAAAACAACCAATACCGGTTTTACGATAGCATTTAAAATACCGAGAATGACACTGGCCAAAAGTGCAGTGCCAAATCCATCAAGCTGGAAAGCACTGAACAGCTGTGCAACGACAATCAGTGCCACTGCATTCAGAAAAACTGATATTATCCAGCGAAGCAGCATTAACGCACCTCCCGATCACTTGGAATGACGAAAATACCAATAATATAAGCGTAGATGGATGCACCCCCTGCAAACGCAAGTGCCACAAACAGCAAACGGATAATCGTTGGATCTATATTGAAGTATTCTGCAAGGCCTCCACAAATTCCTTTTATCATACGCTCTGAAGTCGACCGGTATAATCGTTTATTCATGATAATCCTCCTCTCTCATACTAGATTATTCACGAAAATCCCAAATATAAAACCGTTCTTTTCCAAGTTGTCTTTTAGCCGCCTCTCTCACATCGTTTGTCGCAAAATTTTCTTGAAATTGTCCCAGTATCCCGCTGGCCTGCGACTGATGACAAAGAATAGCCTCCATTTTTTGGTCAAAAAACGGTGTGACATCATTGCTGATGTCCGGTTTGCCCAATTCATCGATGTGATTGTTGCTTATCGCCTGGGCCCAAACAGTCGGCCGGTCTTCCGGATCCATCAGCCTGACTGCCTCAATTGCCGCTGCTCCCATTGCGTTATGATCGGGATGCACAGCATAGTCAGGGTAATGTGTTATGACCAGACTCGGCTGAATCTCATCAAGGACCCCTTTCAAATGTTCGGCAACTTCACGTCTATCTTCAAATTCCAGTGTCTTATCACGATATCCGAGCATGCGGAGATCGACATCCAATGTCGAACATGCGTCAACCAATTCCTCTTTGCGCACTTCCGGAAGTGTTTCCCGGTTGGCAAAAGCGGGTGACCCCATATTTCTTCCCATTTCGCCTAAAGTGCCGCATAAATATGTGACAGGCACATCCTGCTCGCGAAATTTCGTAATCGTTCCGGCAGCACCGAATGATTCATCGTCCGGGTGCGGATAAATCACAACAACATGCTTTTCCATTATTTTCACCTGTCCCTTTGCTGCAAATTTTATTCATACGCTTTTTAAATCATCTTTTAATTTCCAAGTGGTGTTTCACTGACATGCAATGCAACCATCAGCCGTCCTTCACGGTCATGTCCGGCAAGCAGCACCTGGCTTTCGTCATGGAGCGTCCAGTCTGTCAGCCCTTCAGCATAAATCCAGCCCATTTCAGTTTTGAGCCCAACTCGATAGGTTTTTCCGTTTCCGATAATTTTTGCCTGTGAAAAATTCACTTTTGCATTGCGTATATAGGCACCGACATTATATGCCTTATCATTAAAATGGCTTGCATAGGCACCATTCGTTGTTTCCAAATGAACATAAACTTCTTTGCTGATAAACGTATCCAATAGCTGTTGTACCTTATCGATTTCAATTGGCTTCATCTTCAAGTTCCTCCCCAGCGTAAAGTGAACCACCATTCAACGGGATGAACTCTCCCCACTGAATGTTAGTTGAACAGAATCAGAGCAGTTTCCTTCTGTTTTTGATGGGTTATCATTGCCCGTTATATGCGGGATAAATCCTCCTCTTCAAGGTTAGCGAAATCAATCTACCGCGTCAAAAGTTTTGACCGGAACATATTTCGGCTCTCGGGAACATGTTTTTCCTCTCGCGCCCATGTTTCGTCTCTCTCGCCCATGGTTTGCACGTTACCGGAACATATTCCGCCTCCTATACTGGCTAATCTCAAAGGTCAGTCTCAATCGTCAGAACAAAGGCTCGGGGCGCCCGTTTAGCGACGTACGGACTGCGCTCAGCGCTGCAGGTGGGTCGGCGTTGCCGCGCATCGCGGCGGTTTTAGCCGATCTGCCCCACTGGCCGCAGGAGATAAAGGAAACATGCCCCCTCA
>NZ_DATGTT010000003.1:0-24056 GCF_035301675.1 Lentibacillus sp.
GGAGGTTGACCGGGTGCTGAACGGTGGGAAGTCTATTTGTGCTGTAGTGTGAGGATTAAAATAGATATAAAAAAATCCATCTGCCTGTTTTAAGGGCAGATGGATTTAAGATAAAACAGCAAAATAGAGGCGATGTTCTGAGCTTAAATCAGCCTCTTCTCTGAAATAACAATTCCGTCTTCATCAGCATATGCAAAATCCCCAGGTTTCCACTGAACATCCCCAAATGACAGGGTTATATCTTTTTCACCTTTGCCTTTTTTATTGCTTTTTAAAGGGTTTGTTCCGAGCGCAAGAACTCCAACGTTCATGTGGGAGATATCTGCGGAGTCGCGGATGCATCCGTAAACAATTACACCGGCGAGATTGCGCTTATTTATAATGCCGGCAAGGCGGTCTCCCAGTAATGCACAATTCCTGGAAGCTCCGCCATCCACAACAAGGATATGACCTTCCGGAATTGTTTCAAGAGATTCCCTTACAAGCACATTATCTTCCAGCACTTTGACAGTGGAAATCGGACCGGAGAATGCCTTTTTCCTCCCATAGGAAATAAACGGTTGTTTGCAGATAGCTAATTCGTTGGAATATTCATCACACAAATCCGCTGTTTTAAATGCCATATCTTATCCATCCTCTTTAGACAAATTAAGTTTAAGCAGGTTAAAAGTTTGACTATTTTTTCAAACTTATCCGATATTTATATAACTGTCAAGAAAGTTTGTTATTATTTTGGCCGTCCTGATACTGGTTTGTGGAAAGGACTGCGTCATAACAGCGCTTCATCTTAACTCCATTTGCCCGGTTCAATCACCCGCATTGGGCGCATCATGTCATAATCTTCGTGCTCGAGTATATGGCAATGCCATACGTAGTCACCTGTGAATGGGCCGAATTGGACGATGACGCGTGTGATTTGTCCTGCCGGCGCTGCCACCGTGTCCTTCCAGCTTCTTTCATTCGACTTGGGTGGTTCTGCCGTGCCCGTGAAAACAATTTCTCCGTCTTTATTATAACGGTCAAGGTCAAATGACCGCCGATCCAGCACCTGAAATTGAATCAGATGAATATGGATTGGGTGGGTAAAATTTGTGACGTTGGTGAATGACCAGACTTCGGTTGAACCGAGTTCAGGTGTCTCAGTTACCGGGTCGCCCCATTTTTTGTTATTCAGCAGTAATAAAGGGCGGCCAAGATTATCAGTCGAACCGATAAGTTTCAAGTTTCGAATGTGCTTGATGTTGTTTTGTCTGAGCGAAGGAATTCGTGTTAAATTCCGGGGGATTCTGCTTCTGTCTTCTGTTGATAAAGGAAGATTGACTTTAAATTGCATGACATCGTCTGTCTCATCTTCAGGATCGGCATTTGGTCCAAGGTCATTTTTCAACGTGATTGTTTCTCCTTTGCGTTCGGAAAAATCAATGATTACATCAAACCGCTCGGCTGGTTCAATCGCTAAATTGTCCAGCTTAGCTGTTTTCCGCATCAAACCGCCATCAGAGCCGATTTGATAAAATGACTGGCCAGAACCCAAATGGAGCTGATAGGCACGTGTGTTGGCGGCGTTCAGAATACGGAAACGATATTTACGCGGTTCGACCTCCAGATACGGCCATATTTTCCCATTAACAACGTTTGTTTCACCATTAAAGAAAGGTCTGATGGACGGATTTGGCCAGTTTTCCTGCGTGTCATCCGGTTGCGAAGGATAGAACAGGTCGCCGTTATCATGAAACGATCTATCCATGATGATAAGCGGGATTTCATAGTCTCCAGAAGGAAGTTTCATATGCTTTTCCCGTTCATCCCGTATAATATACATACCTGCAAGCCCGGCATAGATGTTCAGTCGTGTTATTCCCATCGCATGGTCATGATACCATAATGTGGCACCGTGCTGGTGGTTGGGATAATGATAGACGTCGGTTTTAAATTCAGGCCCGGTTTCCCTGAAGTCTCTTGTATACCAAGCTTCAGGATACCCGTCACTTTCCGGTTTTGTTTCACTGCCATGTAAGTGTGTAACGGTGCGAACTTCCGGAAGTTCATCAAGATCATGAAACGATTTGTCAATCGGCAAGAAATGTTTGTCAGGCAGCTTGTTTTCCCATTTAACCTGAATCGGTTTCCCGCGACTGACATCAATGATAGGGCCAGGAAACTGTCCGTTGTAGCCCCACAGCCGTGTCGGTCTTAAATCACGATGCATCTTATGACGGAACTCCGTCATCTCGACCTCATAATAAGCTTCATTTTTGTCTTTGCGTAATGGTTTCAGTATTTTCGGTATTGGCAAAGCATCCACAAATTTCGTAAGTTTTTTGTTCAATATGCTCAATCCTTTCAAATGTGCGTTTATAACAGTAGATGTTTGAAGGGGGAAAATTGAATGGGCGAAAGTGGGAAAACAGAAAGTCGATTTGGCGAGATAGTCCAAGACAGAAGCTCATCTCATAATAAATTAACAATATTCACACTTACATAATCAGTGATAATGTGAGATAATATGACAATGTACAACTAGACTTAAAGACTCATTTAAAAAGAATATTAAATAGATTAGCTATCGGGGGACGAGAAAGTGAATGAAAAGAGAGCAAGTCGGAAAAGGCCGAAAAGACGCTTGTTAAAAATAACAATCGCCGTTATGGTTGTGCTGATTGCCGGAATTGGGCTTTACGTTTTTTCCATTTATGGCAATGCCAAGGATACCGTTAATGAAAAGATGCACGAACCAGTCGATTCGATCGACCGTAACACGACACAGAAAAAGATGGAAGCATCCGAGCCGCTGAATATTTTATTGCTAGGTGTGGACGAACGTAAATACGACAGCGGCAGGTCGGATGCGCTGATGGTTCTTTCACTGAATCCGAAAGATGACTCAATGCAGCTTGTCAGCATTCCGCGTGACACACGAACGACGATTGTCGGCAAAGGGTTTGAGGACAAAATCAATCATGCTTATGCGTTCGGCGGCAGTGATATGTCCGTTGCGACGGTTGAGAATTTTCTGAATATCGAACTGGACCATTATGTCCGTATGAATATGGAGGGGCTTAAAGAACTGGTTGATAAGCTTGGTACAATCACGGTCGATAATGAAATTGCCTGGAATGACGGGAAGTATGATTTTAACACCGGTCCTGTTGAGATGGATGGGGATAAGACGATGGCGTATGTCCGCATGCGCAAGCAGGATCCGGACGGTGACTTTGGCCGGACGGAACGCCAGCGGAAGGTTATCCAGGGAATTATTGAGCGTGGTGCTTCCGTTGGTTCAGTTACAAAAATCAATGACTACATCGATGTTCTTGGCAGCAATATGACGACCAATATGGACTTTGACGATATGAAGAAGCTGTTCAATGGTTATCGCAGCACCCGGAAAAACATTGCCAGCTATCAGATGAAAGGCAGTGGCACGAATATTGATGGTACTTACTACCTGATGGTGCCGGATGAAGAAGTAGCTAAAGTGCATGGAATGATCAGTAAAGAAAAGTCATGAGGCACATTACTGCTACGTTTGAGAAGGAAAGACGTATGTCACAAAGAACTGACATGCGTCTTTTTATTATTTTGCCGGTTGCTTTTGAACCAGTTTAGCATCATATGGCAGGGGAATAGATATAAGATTAAAATGCAGTTCTTGAGAGCGAAGTGAGTGGATAAAGATGAAACAGTTATTGAAATTGAGTATGATCGGTATTTTAGCGGGCATCGTTCTACTGGGCTTATTAAAAATTGTTGAGATTTTTACAGGCAGTCAAGCTTATGTATTGCTGCTCAATACGGACTATATTCCCTTGATAAACGATTGGGGACCCGAGGATTTTGGCGGTATCGTGTTTCATTTTGCTTTTTGTATCGTCAGCGTCGTCGCACTGTTTTATGTTCTTAAACAGTTTCGGCTTGAACGGTCGATATTGGCTTATCTTGTCATTTTCACCGGCGGCAGTGCGATTTTATATACATTAACGGGTTTAACCGAGCGACCCCCGGCGATAATGGATATAACGGCTTGGACGTACTGGACAACCGCGCACGCTGTGTATTCTCTTACAGTTGGTTTCCTCGTTAAGCATCGGGCTTAGCTTTTCAGGTGAAAATAGATTACCCCCCCAGACCCCAGGGATAACGGCTGAGGCAGGAGGGGTTTCAACAGTTGGTTTAAACTAATTTGCATCGTTTTGGTTGCTTTTATGCTTTCGTTCACTCTTAGACGATTGTTTAGACTTGAATTTTTTCTTTTCATCTCTTAATTCTTCTTTTAAATCTTCATGAGGTGGCTCGTCCATAAACTTTTTCTGCTCTTCAAACTCTTCCCGGGAGGTTTTAGTTCTAGTCTTTTTTATTGATAAATCATCTGATTTCTTGTTCATGTTTTCACCCCGCACAAAGGTTTTGCTTGTGTTTTGCCTGTTTTAAGCTTAGATAAACATGGTACAATTTTTTGGCGGTGCAAACCTTTTAAAGCATCCGTTCATCCAACGATACCCATGGCCGCTGTTGATGCCATTCCACGTTGACCGGCATGCCGAAAAACTGTGAGAGGTTATCGGCTGTCAGCACGTCCTCGCTTGAGCCTTTTGCAAATACAGTGCCATCACGAAGCAGCAGGGTCCGGGAAAATTCCGGTAAAACTTCTTCAATATGATGCGTGACAAAAATAATCGTCGGTGCGCCGTCCTGATTGATCAGCTCCTGAATGGAAGACAGCAGTTCTTCCCGGGCAATGAAATCCAGACCGCTCGTTGATTCGTCCAAAAGCAGTAGATCAGGTGATGCCATCAGTCCCCTGGCGATAAGAAGTTTTTGCCGTTCTCCCTGTGAGCACGTCTGATAAGCCCGTCCGGTCAAATGACTGCACCGCATCTGCTTCATGATCCGGAATGCTTTTTCAAAATCCGCTTCGGCTGGTTCCTCGTATGCCAGCCCGATTGATGCGTATTTTCCGCTGACGACAATGTCCTCGGCTCTTTCAGTTTCTCTGATCCGCTCCTGAAGCGATGAGCTGACCCAGCCGATGGACTTGCGGAGTTCGCGGATGTCAGTTTTTCCAAATGGCTGGTCTAAAACGCGGACATGGCCGGCGGTTGGCCAGGAATAGCCGGTCACGATATTTAACAATGATGTTTTCCCCGAACCGTTTAACCCTAAAATGGCCCAGTGTTCACCTTTTTCGACACACCAATTGATATCGGATAAAATGTTTTCCTGCTGCCGTCTCCAGGAAACAGCCTGAAGGTCAATGACGTTTGTCAATCTTATCCCTCCTTAAAAAATTCCCAGGCGGCCGATTCTGGCTGCCGCTTCTTCAAGGCGATCCGCTGATTCGAGCAGTCCGACACGCACGTAGCCATCTCCATATTTGCCAAAGCCTCGTCCCGGGGCAACTACAACGTGTGCCCTTTCCAGTAACAGATCGGCAAATTCCTCGGATGTATAGTTTGAAGGGACAGGGAGCCATGCGAAAAATGATCCTTCCGGTGTGTCAACCTCCCATCCGATATCGCGGATCATACGGATGAACCGGTCACGGCGTTCGGTATATGTATCGACCAGCCGCCGAACCGCGCTTTGGTCACTGTTCAGTGCTTTGGCAGCTGCACTCTGCACAGCACCGAATAAACTGACAAACATATGATCCTGTATCTTATTAAGTGCTTCTATGACGGACGGATTACCAGCAGCAAAAGCCACACGCCATCCGGCCATGTTGTATGTCTTGGATAATGTATAGATTTCGATGCCGATATCTTTTGCCCCTTCAGACTGGAGGAAGCTTTGTGGTTTTTGATCATCAAAACCCAATGCCCCGTATGCAAAATCCTGCACGACGCAAATGTGATGTTTTTTGGCTAGCTTAACCGTTTCATCATAGAAATCCTTATTTGCGGTAACAGCAGTCGGGTTGTTCGGGTAATTCAAAAACATCAATTTTGCCGCATCAAGTGTCTCTTCAGGAATCGTGCTGTAGTCCGGCAAAAAGTGATTTTCCCTTTTCAATGGCATGAAATATGGATCGGCATCAGCCATGGCAATGCCTGACATGTAATCCGGATATCCCGGATCCGGCAAAAGTGCTGTGTCTTTCGGATTCAGCAGACACTGGCTTATCTCCACCAGGCCGGCTTTGCCCCCGAACAAAACAGCCACTTCCGTTTCCGGATCGAGGGAGACGCCATATTCACGTTTATAATAATTGGCTGCTGCTTCTTTTAAATAGCGGAATCCACGAAAGGGTGAGTACTTGTGATTGGCCGGATTTTCGGCAGCTTCCTGCACCTCTTGAATGATATGGTCCGGTGTCGGCAAATCGGGGTTGCCCTGACCAAGATTGATGACATCGTGTCCTTGCTGTTTGAATTCCTGTGTTCTGGCAACAAGTTTTGCAAAAAATTGCTCAGGCAATCGTTTCAGCATGTCTGACTGTTCGAAATTTTGTGTCATGTACACTCCCCCAAAGATTTAATTGTTTTAAATGATAGCTTTGATTAGTAGTTTTGTAAAGAAATACCACCACGCAACAGATGCATTTGTTTTGAGAGGGAAAAATCCGGACAAGACACTTTTGCCTTGTCCTATTTCCCGTCACCGCCAATAACGGTCATTTCAACGTTGGTCTCCAGCAGTTCATCCGGATGTTCCATTTTGAATGGATCATGCGAGTAAACGGTCATATCGGCCAGTTTGCCGCGTGAGATTGTTCCTTTGATGTTCTCTTCATTTGTTGGGTATGCGCCCATTTCCGTGAACAGACGGAAAGTTTCACTCATGGATAACTTTTCATGCGGGTTCCAGCCTTCATGATTTTCTCCGGGTGTCTTTCTAGTGACAGCAGCATGAATGCCCATGAGCGGATCAATCGGTTCGACCGGCGCATCTGACCCCCCGGCACAAGTGACCCCCGCCTGCTGGAGTGTTTTCCAGGCATAGGAAAGTTTTGAGCGTTTCTCTCCCAGCCGTTCGTTCACCCATGGAAAGTCGCTTGGAACAAACCGTGGCTGGATGTCGGCAATCCGGCTTGGGTCAGCCAGACGTCTGATCAGTTCCTCCCTCAGTATTTGCACGTGAATGACCCGGTCCCGGTAAGGAACGGACGGGAGCTGATCCAGAATGTCCAGGACGTTCTCAAGCGCCTGATCGCCGATTGTGTGGATGGCGACCGGCATGGAAAGCTCCCGTGCGTCCTGAACCATTTTGAATAGTGTCTCCAGATCATACATGGCTTCACCATAATTTCCCGGGGAGTCGCTGTAGGGGTCTGACAACAGCGCAGTCCGTCTGCCAAGTGCCCCGTCAGCAAACAGTTTAACCGCTCCGATTTGCAATGTGTCATTGCCGAAACCTGCATACATGCCATTTGTCCTCAAATCACCCAGAAAATCATGATCGATTAACAGATTGGTTCGGAGCCCGAGTTTTTCCTGATTCAGTAATTCATCATAAAGCTGATAGGTCTGGTTAAAACCGCCTAAAAAATGCGGGTCGTTCGTATGTACACTTGTCAGCCCTTTTGAGATGGCGAATTGTATTGTTTTGCGCAATGCGTTTTTCAGCTGATCATATGATTTTTCCGGTATATGTTCTGTAATCAACTGTGAGGCCGATTCAAGCAGGAGTCCGGTTGGCTTTCTGGTTTGTTCATCAAGCACAATGGTCCCGCCTTCAGGAACAGACATTGACGGATGATAATGACATGCCTCGAGCGCTTTGGTGTTAACAAGAAAGGCGTGGCTGCAGACCCGCGGAATGTATAATGGATTACCCGATGAGACGTTGTCCAATTCGTTAATTGTCGGAATGCCGCCGTCAGTGAATAAGTTTTCGTCCCACCCCCTTCCAAGCAGCCATTCGCCTTGCTTCAGTGTGTTTGCGTATGATTGAATTTTTTCAAGCATTTCGTGTTTGGACGTGACACCGGTCAAATCCAGATTAAGAAAATGTTCAGCCGTGATTGAAAGGTGCAGGTGACTGTCAATCAGTCCGGGTGTGACCGCTTTTCCGTATAAATTGATCGTTTCACTGTCTGGATTTTCCCATCGCAGCTGCATAACATCGGTTGATCCCATATCAATGAACCGGCCGTTTTCAACAACAACAGCCTGTGTAATTGGCCTCACTTTGTCGAATGTATAAAAATTTCCGTTTATGTAGATTTTTCGCATCGTTATAACACACCTTCCTGGTGACAGAGAATCATCGGTAGAGTTGTTTTAATCATAACAAAAATTCAGTCATTCAGGTAGAAGGTTTCTCTCAATCATTCATTTTTGGATTGAAATTAATCTTTATCTATAGCAAAATAGAAGAAACAGGATTGGGATAGGGGGTCTGTACCCGTTGTCCAGCAGATGGGAGGCGGCTTTATGATTATTAACGAAAATTATGTTGATAGACGGGATGTTGTTTATGTGAAGGAAACGGATAATAAGCAGCAGGCACTGAACACGATTGTTGATTCAGGATATCGCTGTATACCGGTCCTTGATGAAACCAGTGAAAAATATGTCGGCAATGTTTACAAAGTTCATTTGATTCAACAGGAGTTAGATGCGACACTCGACGGTCCTGTCAGTGAACTGGTGACCGATCAGGAAGGTTATGTCAATAAAGCGGATCCGTTTGTCAAAGTGTTTTCATCGATTAAAGAGCTTCCTTTTTTGGGTGTTGTTGGTGATGATAAGAATTTTCTGGGCATTTTAACTAATGGGAATATCCTTCAGGTGCTGGAAAATGCATGGGGCGTGCATAACGGCAGTTACTCGCTCACGATTGGCACAATTGAATATTCCGGTGCTTTAAGAAAAATGCTCAGAGTAGTTAACAAGTATTGCAATTTGCAGAGTGTCATTTCCTTGAACAACGATTCGCAATTTGTTCGGCGTGTCTGTATTGTGCTGCCTGACGATGTGGAAGAAAAAACAATGCGGCGGGTTGTGGAGGATTTGGAAAAAGACAAATTTACCGTGACAGATATTGAAGAATTATAAACGTGGGGGCCCCGTTTACAAGAGCGTGAGGTGGGAATCCTCGCGCTTTTTTAATAGAACATACTGACTTTGGCTGCTGATCTGATCCGGATTGGCAGTCATTTTTTGATTGTTTGTGAACGTTTATGATGGTATTATAATGATTGAGGAGGCTAATGCGATGTTAACGGAGGAACGGCATCAGGTTATTGTGGATCTTTTAAAGCAGGATGGCATTGTGAAGTCACAGCATCTGATGGATGTCATCAGCTGTTCTGAATCGACTGTCAGGCGCGATTTGGACCAGCTTGAGGATGCGGGGCAGCTGATACGCATTCATGGCGGGGCAAAGCGCACCTATCAATTGGGCGAAGAGTTGACAGCTTCAGAAAAATCATTCAAAAACACTCAATCCAAAGAATTGATCGGAAAAATGGCGGCGGAGCTAGTTGAAAACAACGACGTCATCTTCATTGATGCCGGCACAACAACTTTTGCCATGCTGCCGTATTTGAGAACGAAACAAATTACGGTTGTGACAAATGGGATTCAGCATGCCTCGCTTCTCACTGATCAAGGTGTTGAAACTTACGTGCCGGGCGGAAAGATCAAACCTTCAACCAAAGCGATTATCGGGTCACAAAGTTTGAACGAACTGAAAAACTACCGTTTCGATAAAACTTTTTTAGGTATGAATGGCATTGATCTGGCCTTTGGCTGTACGACTCCGGACCCTGAGGAAGCAGCTTTAAAGCAAATGGCTTATCAGCAGGCGGCTGCCGGCTTTCTTTTAGCAGACCAGAGCAAATGGAATAAAGTTAATTTTGCCAAAGTGTGCGAACTGGAGGATGTTACCATTGTCACGGACACTTTAACCGATCATCTTCAGCATTACCAAGATAAAACAACCATCATGGAGGCAGCGAAATGATTTATACGATAACGCTTAACCCTTCAATTGATTATGTCGTTCAGGTCGATCAGCTGAACCTCGGCGAATTGAATAAAATGGAAAACGAAATGATGTTCCCGGGCGGCAAGGGGATCAATGTTTCCCGCGTGTTGCATGAGCTGGCTTATGACACGACAGCCCTTGGGTTTTTGGGGGGGGTTACCGGTGATTTTATTGCCGGTGAATTGAACAACAAAGGCATTCGCACCGCTTTTACGCCGATAAAGGGTGACACACGAATTAACATTAAACTGAAGTCTGGAAGCGAAACGGAAATTAACGGCCGGGGACCAGAGATCCCGCCGTATGAAGCTGATGATCTGCTCCATCAGCTTGAACATGTCACCGGTCAGGACATGGTGATTTTGTCGGGAAGCACACCGCCATCATTAACCGATGATTTTCATCAGCAAATGATTGAGCGAACAGTCGAATCAGGTGCACAATTTATCATCGATACGACAGGTGATTCTCTGAAATCCGTCTTGCCTTACCGGCCGCTATTGGTCAAGCCGAATAAGGACGAACTGGCTGAATTATTTGGGGTGACGTTGAGCGATCAGGATGACGTCATTTATTACGGAAAACAATTGCTGGATTTGGGTGCTCAGCATGCGATTGTTTCCATGGCGGGCGAAGGAGCACTGCTTTTTACTGAAGAAGGCATTTACCAAGGTCAGGCACCGCGGCGACAGGTTAAAAATTCCGTTGGCGCCGGTGATTCGATGATAGCCGGATTCTCAGGAAAATTCACGGAAACAGCAGATGTGATGGAAGCATTCCGCATGGGTCTCGCAGCAGGCAGTGCGACTGCTTTTGCGGACGATTTAGCCAAGGCAGGGGATATTTTTCCATTACAGGACAAAATCGATATCACCCGGATTGCTAAATAGGAGGGGAGAAACATGAACATAAACGCCTTGCTGCGCAAAGATATCATGATTATGGATATGAAAGCTTCAGACAAATCTGCCGCCATTGACGAAATGGTGGCATCCCTTGCAACGAACAATGTGGTGAATGACGCCGAGACGTTTAAAGAAGCCATTATAAAACGGGAAGAACAGACATCGACGGGTTTGGGCGACGGAATTGCTATGCCGCATGCTAAAACGGATGCGGTTAATGAGGCAACGGTGCTGTTTGCCAAAAGTGAGAACGGTTTGGATTATGAGGCACTGGACGGTCAGCCAACATTCTTGTTTTTCATGATCGCGGTTCCGGATGGCGCGAATAATACGCATCTCGAAACATTGGCAGCATTATCGCGTATGCTGATTGATCAGGATTTTGTGGCGCTATTAAAACAGGCCTCGACACCGGAAGAGGTCCAGGCGCTTTTCGATCAGGAAGAGGGGGGACCACCGGAAGAACATTCTGAAGAAAAAGCAGGGTCGAATGATGAGCGGCCGTTCGTTGTTGCCGTCACAGCTTGTCCGACCGGGATTGCCCACACGTACATGGCAGAAGATGCACTCAAGAAACAGGCGGCAGAAATGGGTGTTGATATCCGGGTGGAAACAAACGGTTCGGATGGTGCGTCAAATGCTCTGAGTCAGGCGGAAATTGAACGAGCGGAAGGTGTGATTATTGCCGCCGATAAAAATGTTCCAATGGCCCGTTTTGACCAAAAGCCGGTGCTGGAACGACCGGTCAGCGAAGGCATCAATAATGCGAAAGATCTGATCACAAAAGCGATGAATCGTGATGCATCAATTTATCATGCTGCTGAAACTGCTGAAGCGGATGATGAGGCGGCGTCATCAACGTCTGTGTGGCGGAAAATATACAAGGATTTGATGAACGGTGTTTCGCACATGTTGCCATTCGTTGTCGGCGGCGGTATTTTGATGGCGGTTTCGTTTTTATTGGAAAGCGTTCTGGGAGATGACCATGCGTTTTTCAACTTCTTCAATACGATTGGGAGCAACGCCTTCAATTTTCTGATTCCAATTCTTGCCGGCTATATTGCCATGAGTATTGCTGATCGTCCCGGCTTGATGCCCGGTCTTGTCGGCGGATTTATGGCAGTGGAAAGCAATGCCGGATTTCTGGGCGGATTGGTTGCCGGTTTTCTGGCCGGTTATCTCGTGCTGCTTGTGAAACGATGGTTCCGCGGTTTGCCAAGGTCGCTGGACGGGCTAAAGTCAGTGCTGCTTTATCCGGTGACAGGCCTGTTTCTGATTGGTCTTTTCATGTATTTTATTATCGGCCCGGTCTTTTCAACGATTAACACCGGCATGATCAGTTTTCTGGAAAATCTCGGAATGGGCAATACGGTCATTCTCGGGGCGCTGCTCGGCGGGATGATGGCGATCGACATGGGCGGTCCGTTTAATAAAGCTGCCTATACGTTTTCGATTGGCATTTTCACCGATACCGGCGATGGCAGTCTGATGGCGGCTGTGATGGTTGGCGGTATGATTCCTCCGATAGCCATTGCACTGGCAACAACGTTTTTCAGTAATAAATTTACGGAAGAAGAGCGGAAATCAGGTGTGACGAATTATGTGATGGGACTTTCCTTTATTACAGAAGGTGCGATTCCATTTGCGGCTGCCGATCCGGTCCGCGTCATCGGCTCATCTGTACTGGGTGCCCTGATTGGCGGCGGTCTGACGCAGCTTTGGGCAAGCTCAATACCAGCACCACATGGCGGTATTTTCGTTATTCCACTAGCTGAGCACGCGCTGCTATTCCTGGTGGCTCTGGCAGTTGGTTCCGCTATCGCAGCAATCACTCTTGGTTTGTGGAAGAAAACAGTCCGATAATGATATGTACAAGGAGGTGGTTTTTATGCCACACTCCTTGTTTTGTGTGGATCTGCCCCATTTAAATTTCGTCCGGCTGCCGGGTGAAATTTGGTACGTCTTTCACGCCGATCATTCGTACGTATGTGAACATCTGTCCTTTATGATGAATTTCATGATCGATGGCATTGGAGAACCAGTATGTCCCAGGTGCGCGCACCTTATTGAACAGAATATAGCCTTTCATCTGATACGTAAAAATGGTTGAGATCGCTTCTTTAGTTTCTTCTGTGTATCGCTGCACTATTGTTCGGACATCATTTATTGTCTTGTAATCAGTCTCCGCGGGAGGGTCTTCGAATTCACCTTTTTTAATCCCTTTAACAAACATATAAGTTGAGGTAACGATATGTATGGCCAGTTCCCCAAGCGACATGGCACCATCCCATGGCCTATAATCCACATACTCATCATCTGCCAGCGCCAGCAGATCATCCAGCACCATGCGATGCTGCAGCCAGCCATTTACAGCACCATCCATTCCGCTGCTCATCTGAATCGCCCCTTTCAAAAGTCAACATACATTCAGTATAACGTTTAATGCGGCGTGCTGCCTATTTATTTGTCCTAGTTGGTTGGGCGCGTTGTCTGACACCTGTCACACCGGCAATAGTTATCAGGCTGATCTGGCTTTTATTTAAAAAGCGTATCGGAAGCCTTGTTGTACCTGCCCCGCTGTCAATGTATAAGTGCAGACCATCACTGATGTGAAACGTGCCTTTATCATATGTTGGGAAATATCCCTGACCCGGTGCTATGAGTGCACCAATCAAAGGGAGTCTGATTTGGCCTCCGTGTGTATGTCCGCTAAGTATCAGGTCGGCCGGAATCGGTTCATTCTGCTTTATAATGCCGGGTGAATGTGACAGCAGAATGGTATAGTGTGTATTTCCTATGTCTCTAAAAGCTTCACCGAGGTTGTCATGTTCGGTGCCGGGATCATCAATGCCGGCCAGATTAATGGTTGCACTTCCTTTGGTGATACGGGTGTGCCTGTTATTCAGAAGTGTTACGCTGTGCTCTCTGAGTGCATTAAAAAACTCCGCAGTGCGGCCGTTTTCCCATTCATGGTTGCCGGGTACAAAATAGACGTGCTCATTGATGGCAGTCAATTGGTCAACGAGCGGCAAAATGTGCTCAAATGTCATGGTGGTTTTATCAATCAGGTCTCCCGTCAGCACAATCAAATCGGCATTGGTGTTTTGGACCGCGCTGATCAGTCGTTCGTGGTCATTCCCAAAAACGTGATTATGCAGGTCACTGATCTGCAATATGGTGAATTTCGCGTCTTCTTGAATTTTTGAACTGCGGAACATCACTTTTTCCAGCTTGAAATAGTGGGTATCACGCTTGATTTTAACGAGACATGCGAAAATGAATGCAAGAAATGTGAAGACAGCAAACAGCTTTTTCATGGTACACCATCCCGAAGTCAAAATAAGTTATTTAAGTGTAGCACGTTCTGACCAGGGGTGGCAATTGGTTTGGCGGGTGCGGGATTGCGGTGTTATTGTGTCTTCATGTGATGTGTTTCACATGATTGTCACATTGTTATAGTTACGTGTGATTTGCATCACTGTTTGGGAAGATTTACAAGCTTAACATGATGTTTATAGGAAAAACTCCTGAAAACACATAAAAATCAATACTTAGCTGGAGGGAACTTGAATGAGTCTGAATTCAGAAAAACTGGCAATTGTTAAATCGAGTGCGCCTGTCTTAAAGGAAAACAGCACTGAAATCGGCAAGCGTTTCTATGAACTGCTTTTTACAAAGGTGCCGGACCTTCGCAATATATTCAATCAGACGAATCAGAAAAGGGGTTTTCAGCAGGAAGCGCTTGTGTACGCTGTGTACGCTGCGGGGGAGAATATCGACAGTCTGGAAAATATCAATCAGCTTGTCGAGCGTATCGCTGAAAAACATGTGTCACTTGGTGTCAAACCTGAACAATATCCGATTGTCGGTGAGGTGCTGATCCAAGCTGTTCAGGATGTTCTTGGCGATGCGGCAACAGAGGATGTCATTGATGCATGGCACGCTGCTTATGATTATATTGCCAATTTGTTTATCGAACTCGAACAGAAAAAGTATCATGAAACAGAACAGCAGGCAGGCGGCTGGACAGGGTTCCGTGAATTTATCGTTAATGAAAAAATTCAGGAAACAAGCGATGTTGTCTCGTTCTGTCTTAAGCCGAAAGATGGTCAGCCAATTCCGTCTTATAAGGCGGGTCAGTATTTGACGATTAAAGCTAAAGTTGATGGTGAATCGCATACACATATGCGCCAATATAGCCTGTCCGGACCGTCCGGCAAAGATTATTATAAAATTAGTGTGAAACGGGAAAAAGGCCATGGGAATGTGCCAGATGGTATTGTTTCCAATTATTTGCATGATCAGGTGGCAGAAGGTGATATTCTTGAATTTTCCGCTCCTGCAGGCGACTTTATAATCGATAGCGAAAACGATCCAATTGTATTACTCAGCGGGGGAATCGGGATGACACCGGTTGTCGGCATGCTGGAAACACTTGCCGAAACAGAGTCCGAACGTCCGGTAACCTTTATCCACGCGACACAAAACAGTGCAGCTCATGCGATGAAAAAGCATATTGAACAACTTGCAGCCGAGCATCCAAATATTTCATCGTTTGTCTGTTATGACAGTCCGAACAATGAGGATCGCACACGCCAAAACTATGATAAGGAAGGCGTTGTTGATCTGCCATGGCTTCAGTCGATTTTGTCGTGCGGCAACAATGCGGATTTTTATTGCTGCGGTCCCGCACCATTCATGAAGGCTGTCGACCAGGGGCTTAAAGAATGGGGCGTCTCAAGCGAGAATCGGCATTATGAACTGTTTAATCCGGTGAGTATATTAAACGAAACAAGCGAGGAGAAAGAGGCAGCAGTTTTGTGATATGTTTTCATAACAACATTTGAAAAGGTCATGAAAGGAAGGGGAACTGTCGAGCTCCGAGACAGTTCCCCTTCAAAACATCAGCCCGAGAAACAAAACATCAGCCCGAGCGCTGCAACATGAGCTGAAGCAATAATACATGGACGAAATCTCTAAAACAGTTTCTGCTAGTTTTTTTGGTTCAAATTCCTGTTAATAAGTGATATTCTTTTTACAATGAATCGTTGATAGGGAGAAGAAAGGGATTGAAATCAATGGGGAAAAGTATGAAGCACGCAACCTGGGCAGAAACTAAAAAACGCTGCCGGCTAAATCAGGCTGATATACAAATGGCAAAGGAACTTGGCATGAAACCGAAAAGCCTCATAAAAAATATTCCGGCACCAAAAGAACATTGGAAAGCACCTGTGAAGGTTTGGGTTCGTAACCTTTATGAAGAAAAGTTTGGTAAAGTGCTCAGGCCAGAAAAGCCAGGGCCGGCTCAAAACGGGAAACAACCGAAGAAGTCTCCCAATACTCAACAATATATTTCAGATGAGGAGTTGCCATTTTAGGTGAAACTGCTAACTGAAGATGAGATTCGAGGAATTCTGCGAGCAGCGGATGACATTATTGCAGCAGGCGGACGAACACTGCTTGCCAAAATTTTGAAGGGGTCACGCGAGAAAAAGGTTCTGCAGTTGGGACTGAACGCCTGTCCTGTATACGGTTATTTTAAGTCAGAGAAACTGGATGCTGTATTAGACAAGATTGATTGGATGATTGATCACGATTTCCTGGATATCGAATACAGCGGAAAACTGCCAATGATTATTTTCACAGAACGCGGATGGGAAATTGAGCGTGATCAGCGTGCGGATGAATTTATAAATGAGTGGGACCAATGGCTGGCAGCCGGTAAAGAAAGCCCTGATATGTATTACCTGAAAGACCGTAATCGTGGCATGATATGGCTACTGCTTGATAAGATACAGGAAACCGGAAGCAAAAAGTACATTCCATATTTAAGGGAATGGGAAAAAATTGATTATAAAAAGGTCAGAGCCAGGATACAGCAAGTCATTCGGGTATTAGAATCAGGTGTGCCGGATGACGGAAAAACTGCCGTCAACAGAAATGACGCTATTAATGAAGCATTGAAGGGTTCAGAGCCAAATGATATTGACCTGAGATGCATAGAATGCGGTGATTATTTTACTTTTACTGTTGGCGAGCAGCAGTTTTATAAACGGATGGGATTTGTTCACCCTAGACGGTGTGAGTCCTGCCGGGAAAAAAGAGATCTGGAATTTTTCTAAACGGTTGGATAATAAAAATCATATAAATGACAGGTGAAATCGAGTATGAAATTTGAAGATGAAAATGATCGTCATTAAAAGACCTCTATTGCGCAAACTAATAAAAAAGCGCAATGGAGGTTTTTATATGAGGAAACATAATCAGACGGATGAAGAATCAATCAGGGAACAAAGCCGCCGTTCGGGAATGTCATACAATGAGGCGAAGGCATTTATCGCGCGGACGACAGGCGGGCACGGCACAAATATTTATAGCAACACTGATGCAGAAGAGGTGAAAAGGAAAAACCGGGAATCGGAAGACAATAAATCATAGAACCGCCTGAATTATTTGGTGAATCGTGCGGAGAGTTTCGGATCGTGCGAGAGCAGCACCAACTTGTGCGAGAAGGACCCCAACTCGTGCGGGAACAGCACCAATTTGTGCGAGAAGGACCTCAACTCGTGCGAGAACAGCACCAACTTGTGCGAGAAGGACCTCAACTCGTGCGAGAGCAACACCAACTTGTGCAGGTCCCCGCTAGGTTTTACTGTATCTTGTACAATCAAATTAAAAACGCCATGCGGCCAAAAAGGCACCATGGCGTTTTTAATATCTTAACGTCGTTCCAATCGCGCAATCCGCTCGTCAATAGGCGGGTGTGATGAAAAAAGCGAGATCATTTTGCTTTTTCCATTAATTTTCATGGTTTGAATGGCTGAGTCATCGGTGCGATCATTTACTTGAGCCATTGCTGTCCGGTTTTTCAGCGAGTGGAGCGCATGGGCCATTTTATCACGTCCGGCAAGATCAGCTCCTCCGTGATCTGCACGGTATTCGCGGTGGCGTGAATATGCGCTGACGACAATACTTCCCAGAATTGAGAACAGTATCTGGAAAATAATGATCGCAGCAATTCGGACGACTGTCTGGAGTTCAGAACGGACGAGCCGTGCTGCAAGTATGGCTGCAACTCTGGATAAAAAGACAACAAACGTGTTGACGATACCTTGCAGCAGTGTCATGGTTACCATGTCACCGTTTGCGACGTGGCTTATTTCATGAGCAATCACGCCTTCAACCGCATCATCATCCATTTCATTCAGTAATCCGCTTGAAACGGCAACAAGGGACCGTTTCTTGGTTGGACCTGTCGCAAAAGCATTGACCTCGCGGGATTGATAGACCCCAACTTGCGGCATATGCATCAGGCCTGCTGTGCGGGACAGCCTGTGAACTTTTTCGACGATGGCGCGTTCCTGTGACGATAATTGGCCATTCGGATCGAGCACTTTGACCCCCATCATTTTTTTGGCAATGATGCGTGATATGCCCAATGAGAAAAATGATCCGATAAAGCCCACCAGTAAACTGAATATCATTAATGAACCATAATTGATACCGGCTAACCCATCAGCGTTATTGGTGAATGAGCCGCTGACATCTGTGAACGTTACAATAATCGACCAGACAATTACAATGGTGGTTAATACGAGAATATTTGTCAGCAAAAAAAGAAATAGGCGCTTAGCCATATGGTTCCTCCTCAAATTCAACTTTACGATATTAGTATAGCATGATGTTATGCTCAAAGAGAAGTGCCACATACTTGTTTCGAGTCAGAAGAAAAGAAAATTCATTATTGATTTGATATCATAATAGTTTAAGTATGTATGGGAAACTGGGTGAATAAGTTTATGGTCAGGATTTATACGCTATTATTGTTGGTCATGCTAATGTGGGGGCTGAACGTCTCGGCAATCAAGGTGCTCGTTGATGCGATTGATCCGATGCTTTTAACAGGGTTTCGGGTGATGACGGCAGGAGCAGCTGTTTTAGTGATTTGTTCCGTGATGGGTATATTCAGGCTGCCATATAAGCATGAATGGCTCATTATTTTTTACATAGCGATCTTTAATGTTATTTTGCACCATTCATTCGTTGCGATTGGTCTGAAGATGACAAGCGGAATTAATGGCTCGCTGATTTTGGGAATGAATCCGCTTATCACGGTGATGATGGCTTTTATTATTTTACGTCAGCGTATGTCGTGGCTGCGAATTACCGGCTTTATGCTGGGGTTTGTCGGCGTTGTAGTTACGACGATGACTGGCACGGGTGAACTGACAGGTATATCACTGGGTGACCTTATCGTGTTTCTGGGTGTTGTTGTCCAAGGTTTTAGTTTTGTTTTGATCAGCAAACTAAAGCCGACGTTTGATGCACGGCTCGCAACCGGTTATATGCTTGTGATTGGTGCGGTATTCATCTTTTTGGCGAGTCAGGCGTTCGGATCGGGGATTCAGGAGATTACAAATTTGGTTGACTGGCAGCTGGCGTCCGTCTTTTTATTCAGTGCTGTATTGGCGACAGCATTCGGCCACATGACGTATAATCATGCAATTAAAAAGGTCGGCCCTGCTGAATCGGCTATCTTTATTAATCTGAACACCCTTTTCGCAGTTACCGGATCGGCCATCTTTTTAAACGAAACTATTACCTTGAATCATGCTGCCGGCTTTATCCTCATATTGTGTGGTGTTTTTATGGGAACCGGAGCCCTGGAGCATGTGATTGGTAAGCGGCTGGGAGGAAGATAGGTTGGGACAGGTATATGCCCTTGTCCCGATTACATCACTTTCAACAGCAATCTCTTCAGCAGCGGGGCGAAGTGGTCGGGTAGGTCGGCAACGGTAGGGATCATGATGCGTTCTTTGCCGTAAATGTTGCGCATCAAGTCGTCTTCCTGCTCGCTGATCTCGCCTTCTGCCAGAAACATGCCAATAACGTCGATGTCTTTTTTACGGGTCTCAGAAACCGCGAGGGTCGTGTCAACGATGCCGTTTTCATTATAATTGGATGCGGCCGGTTCGCCGTCTGAGAAGACAAGCAGGAAGCGGTTCTTTTCACTGCGGGCTTCCAATTCTTCTGCGGCAACACGGATGCTGTAGCCGTCGCGGTTGTCTTCTTGGGCTTCCAGCTGCATAATGTTCGCCCCGTGATTATAATAAAGCGAATCATTAAAGGAATGGATTCTATGAAAATAATTGGGCTGATGCTGATCGTTTACGGCTGTTGCTTCTTCCCAGAATCCGATGATTGAATGGGGGATTTTCAAGTCTTTAAGCACTTCATGGAACAGGACAATTCCCTTTTTGGTTTCTTCCATCTTATTCATCATGGAGGCTGAGCAGTCCACGAGCAGTGTAAAGGCAGCATCCATTTCTTTCGATTCTTCATCTTTTTTGTAAAAGAGCCTTGGAAATTCCTCAGTTGCGACAGATACCAATTTTTTCGACAAACGGCCGGCGGTCAAGTTGCCACGAGGTGTCTGCCGCTTATGTTCCAGCATTTTTTCAATTGTTTTTGAAAGCCTGCGCTGGTAAGGTGCGATCTCGTCAGCATATTGACGATACAGCTCCTCGTCGCTTTCAGCCGGGGCTTCGGCGTTTTTAACCACTTTAACGGCGTATTGGTTTTCCCGTCCATAGGCACCGCCGACCGATTCGTTATTTTGACTGTCCTGGCGTTTCTCCATGGCCTTCATATCGGAATAATCATTTTGTTCACTTTTTCCGGATGACCCCTGGATGGATACATGAGCCTGATCGCCTTCCTCCGTTTCACGTGCGCCTTCACCCATCAGACTTGAGCGCGTACCCTGTTCTAATTCGAACTGCATAAAATTTTGCTTTCGGTCGGCATTTTCGTTTTCACCGTGCCAGGTGGAAAATTGCTGTTCGAATGTTTCACTGTCTTCCTCACTAACATCCTCTTCAAGGCTCTCGTTAGCCAGTGGATCGGTGCGCGTCAGCTCATCAAATGCATTTTTTTCCGTATAGTCGGAAAGATTGGCGATTGGAAATATGACATACTCATGCATCATATCGGTATAATCGGATTCCAGCCGAAAGACGATTTGTTCGGTAATTCGTGCTATATCGCTTGTACTGCCGGCTTCAAATAATTGGAAAATCATAGACTTCAGTGCCTCCAGCTGCTTAACCTGTCTTTCAGCAGCTGCCGGAAAAGAAGGATCAGGGGTCTTAGCCTGTGTCAGCAAATAAATCAGACAGTACAATTCATCAAGGGAAAGACTCCGCGTCACATTCGCCTCCAGCTGCTGACTAAAAAACCGGTTTAAATAGTCTCTGCGAATATCAAATAAGCTTGCCGTTCCGGGCCGGTCTTGTTTGACGATTTCCTCAAGACGGATGTTTTCGAACAGCGTGAATACCTGACTGGCAAATTTCGGAAGACCTGATTCGGACATATCTTCCATAAACTGCTGCATTGCCGGGATATCGGAGTGATGCAATGTTCCAACCGTCCGCAGCAGGATGTCCGTCTTGAGTCCGGCTGCTCTTGCTCTGACATTACCGATTCCCCAATTGGCACTTGCGGTTATTTTATAATCTTCATTATCAATTGCTGACCCATAGGCATAGTCAAATTTTAATTCAGGGATACCTGACAGGACAGATGCCAGATCCTGCAACTGCAGGTACAGATGGGTATCGATATTCGTTTCACGGAATCGAAACATACAAATTCTCCTATCCCAAGTTTATCCAAATAGCGTCTCAGCGATGGTCATGACGAAATCCTTTTCCCGGTCTTCGTCAAGTTTATCGGCAATGGCGCGGCGAATGGCTCGTTTCGGCGGAATCATGGCGCTTAGGTCACAAGCGTCAATTAAGGCGCGGATTGAAGCAGCATCTTCTGCCAGTTTTCCCTGGGCGACCGCCTGAATCAGGTCATCAGAGAGCTGTACAAACAAATCAATTATCCGTTTATCATCCAGACGGCTGGTGTCCTGAATCAGCTTTTTCAATTGCTCACCCTGCAGATAAGGGATATCGATCACGACAAAACGGTTTTTTAGTGCTTCATTGAGCGGGACTGTCCCGACATAGCCTTCGTTGATTGCAGCAATCACACCAAAACCGTCTTTGGCGGTGATGATTTCTTCAGTAAACGGGTTGGTGATGGTGCGGCGATAGTCCAGGACGCCGTTGATGAGCGGCAGTGTCTCTGGCTTGGCCATATTGATTTCATCGATATAAAGAAATGTCCCGCTCTTCATCGCATTCGTGACAGGGCCGGGCACAAAGTCGATGATTTGCTTATCACCCTCGTAGTCGAGCGTTTTGAATCCCATCAAGCTTTCCGCATCCAGGTCGACTGAACAATTCACATTGAACATCGGCTGGTTAAACAAATTGGATAATGTCTCGGCAAACCGCGTTTTACCTGAACCGGTCGGGCCTTTCAGCAGCACGTTTTTTCCCATGCTTAAAGCCGTGATGGCGTCTGTCAGCAGATTCTCTTCAGGCGGGACGTATCCGCCTTCACGGATGAGGTCGTTGAATTCATTGTTTGGATTGGTATTTCGATTATCGTCTATTAAATTCCTGATTGACTCAGGCAGCTGATTATATTGTGTCATTGCTGTGCTCCTTTCCTTAGTTATTGTAACTCTTGTGATACGGAGAAGAAAGCTTCACGCATAAGGCACGGTCGCGCAGCAGACGAAGAATTTCGCGCGATGCAGCCATGGAATCGCGCGACGAAGGGACTAATTCGCGCGGCAAACATGAAATATCGCGCGGCAGCTGCATTATATCGCGCGACACCCACTAGTGGAAAGTATATTATCCCGTCCGCCAAGCAAAAAAACACCCCGCTTTATTAAACGGGGTGTTTTTCTGCTTATGTTGACTGTGTCTCTTCAGCATCCTGCTCGGTATACCAAATAAATTTATTGGTATAGCCATAAATAATCACAAGGATAATCGCGGCAAAATTCAGCCACATAAATGGCACATATTGCAGAACAGGGACCCCGAACATCGCGGCCATGAATATGCCGTTATCCGACCATGGCACCATCCCTGAAGTAAGCGTGCCACCCACTTCGGTATTCCGTGAAAGAATGCGTCTGTCAACGTTCAGACGGTCATAGTTTTTTTCCATGATTTTTGGTGTCAGGATTAACGAGACATACATAGCACAGCCGAAAACATTGGATAAAAACCCGGTCAAAAGCGTTGAAACCGATAAACGGCCGGTGTTCTTAATGAAGTTCGTAAACGTATCAACAAGGACCTGAAGCGCGCCGATGTAATTCAATAAACCGCCAAATCCAAGCCCAAGGATAATGACCATGACCGACCCGACCATGCTTGTGATGCCACCGCGGTTTAACAGTTCATCCATAAATTCATTGCCGGATTGAAGGCTGAACCCTTCATAGGCGGTACCTAAGCTTGAGATGAAGTCCATGTTCTGAAAAATGGAAGCCCAGACAGCGCCGAGTAAAGCACCGAATGCAATCGTGGGTACGGCGGGTTTTTTCATGGCCAATAAAACAATGACGACGAGAGCAGGGAGCAGCATAAGCCAGCTGATATTAAATGTGTTGCTGATAGCGGTCATGATGGAATCCACTCTGCTTAAGTCCATGTTATTCGCTGTATACGTAAAACCTATAATTGTAAATGCGATACCGCTGATGATTAATGCCGGGATACTGACATAGAGCAGTGATTTGATATGTTCAATAATGTTAACTTTCGCAACTGAGGATGTCAGCACGGTGCTGTCGGACAACGGTGATAGTTTATCGCCAAAGTAGGCGCCTGACAGAACAGCACCGACAACCATCGGAAGCGGAATACCCAACCCTTCTCCGACGCCTACCATGGCAATACCGGCTGTCCCGGCGGTTCCCCAGGATGTCCCCGTTGCCAGTGACGTCACGGCACAAAGGATGACGGTGGCTAATAAAAATATGCTTGGATGAATGAATTCCAGACCGTAATAAATGATGCTCGGTACAATGCCGCCTGCAATCCAGGTGCCGATAAGAGCCCCGACAGCAATTAAAATTAACACGGCTTCCAATCCATTAAATATGCCATTTTTCAGCGCTTCCTGTAAATCATCGTATTTATACCCCAGTCTCAATCCCAGCAAGATGACCAAAAATAATGCGATAAATAATGCCAATTGGATGGACAAGTCAAATATGCCGGTAAATGAAAAGGCAATTGCCAGGAACAAAACAAGTAAAATGAGCACCTCTAAAATAGTTGGATTTCGCCCGCTGGCTTC
>NZ_DATGTT010000004.1:0-9581 GCF_035301675.1 Lentibacillus sp.
GAGCTGCGCGATATCCACCAACCTTGCGCAAATTGCTCAACCTCCTCACCTTCCTCAACCCCCAATCCCGCCGCAGAATCACAAAATTATCCATAACCACGGAATTTATAGTTTCTTAACAAGAACAAAGACTCGGGGCGCCCGTTTAGCGACGTACGAACTGCGCTCAGCGTCGCAGGTGGGTCGGCGTTGCCGCGCATCCCGGCGGTTTTAGCCGATCTGCTCCACTGGCTGTAGGAGATAAAGGAAACATGCCCCCTCATAGGGGGTATGCCGACGTTGGGCGCAAAGCCCGGGTTTAGTCGGCCTTCCTTGGACTTCTGGAATCGCTGTTGACTTATCGGTCGGAGGTGAAGGAAGTCACGCTGCAGCTTTAGCGCTGGAGCCGGACGTGACAATTTTTGATAAAACATTCGTAGAGCCAAAAATTTATGCTTTCTTATATCACAATAAAAACCAGGAAGCCGCTAAGCATGAACGGCTTCCTGGTTTTTTATCAGTTGTCTTTCATCATTTCCGGAATTTCTGTCAGATCAATACCCCATGCGATAGGGAGCCAGAAGTAAATGGCTGCAGTGACGAGCAGGATTCCGAAAAGGTTCAGGACAATCCCTGCTTTGGCCATGTCCGGGATCCGCAAATAGCCGGAACCAAAAACCACCGCATTTGGCGGCGTTGCTACAGGCAGCATGAATGCACTGGATGCAGCGACACCCGCAGCTACCATTGCCGTGTACGGATGGACACCGAGTGCAACGGCAAGTGAAGCCATAATCGGGTACATCATATTGGCTGTAGCGGTGTTTGAGGTAATTTCTGTCAGGAAAATAACCATGGCAGTTACGACAAGCAGTACGATGAACAGATGGACACCTTCCAGTATCGTAAGCTGGTTACCAATCCACTCAGACAGTCCTGATTCCGTGAATCCGCTGGCGATTGCCAGACCCCCGCCAAACAGGAGCAGGATCCCCCAAGGAAGTTTGACAGCTGAATCCCAGTCCAGCAAGTGATCGCCTTCTTTGTTTTTGGCCGGGATGATAAACAGGATAATTGCTGCGGTCATAGCAATAATTGCATCATTGATGTTTTCATTCACAAATTCAGTTAGGACAAATGAGCGGGTTATCCATGCTAAAGCTGCAAACGTGAATACGGTTAGCACAGCTTTTTCTTCAAAAGAAGCTTTGCCAAGATCATTCTTTTGTTGCTGGATAACTTCGCGTCCGCCGGGCAGCTGGTTCAATTTTTGCGGGTATGCAATTTTTACCAGGTAAAACCATATGACAAAAATAAACACCCAGGCAACCGGTACGCCGAACAGCATCCAGCCGGCAAATGAAATCTCAATTCCGTACATATTGTTGACAACGCCCGCCAGTGCGGTGTTTGGCGGCGTGCCGATCAGGGTTGAAATACCTCCGACAGAAGCGGAATAGGCAATTGCCAGCATGAGTGCTTTTCCGAACCCGAAATTCTCTGCAGACGTATCAATCGAATTATCATCTTTCAACTGGTCGGAAACCTGATAAATAATGGCAAGTCCGATCGGCACCATCATCATGGCGGTAGCGGTATTGGATATCCACATTGACAGGAATCCGGTCGCAACCATAAAACCAAGAATGATTCTTTCGGTATTGGTTCCGATGACTGAAATAATAGTCAGCGCAATCCGTCTGTGAAGGTCCCATTTTTCCATGGCCAGTGCGATCATAAAACCGCCCATGAAAAGAAAGATGGTATCATCGCCATAAGATGATGTGGTCGCATCAATATCCAGTCCGTCTGTCAGCGGGAAAAGAATAATCGGCAGAAGCGATGTGACCGGAATCGGGATTGCTTCGGTCATCCACCAGACGGCAATCCACAATGTGCTTGAAAGTACAGCTTGTCCGGCACTCGAAAGCCCCTCCGGCTGAAAAAATAATAATGTAAGTATAAAAAGAATAGGTCCTAAAAACAACCCGATATATTGAGCAGGTGAATACGAACGTTTATTGTTTCCACCGTTCCCGCCGCCGGATGTGTTGGTACTGTTAGGGTTCGTGCCGGCAGAGCCAAGCTTTGAATCATTCGGCCGCACAAAAAAACGCAGCAAGTCTTTAGCCTGGTCATGTTTGTCCCATAGCCAGTCCCATGCAACAGTAATCATATAGTTCCTCCTTTGTAAAATAATAAACAAAAAAATGAAACCGATAACAATAATCGAAATTATACACCATTATAAATTAAACATTCAACACCGGGCAAACCATTTTGTTTTCTGTTCCTACTGGTTTTGTAAGCAGTTAATAAGAAAAATCTTGTCAAAGCTTGAATGATTGCTTAGCAACACGAACTATATTACAATAACCTGGTATGAAGTCGTAAATTGGATTAATTTTGCCTTAATATATATGGCTAGGATACAAAAGAGGAGCGTCTGAATGGATATTAAATTAATCGCATTGGATATGGATGGAACATTGTTAAATAGCGAATTAGCTGTTTCTGATTTTAATAGAGAAAAAATTGCACAGGCATTGGCAAAGGATGTTCATGTTGTTCTGAGCACTGGCCGCTGGCTGAATTCATGCTATCCGTATGCCGAGTCGCTGAAATTGCCGTCTTTCCTGATTACCTGCAATGGCGGTGAAATCTGGACAGTTGAAAAGGAATTGAAAGAGCGCCACCTGCTTGATCCCGAGCGTGTCAAGTTAATGTGGGAATTGGCTAATGATATGGAATTACGCACATGGATGATTTCGACTGACAAGGTGTGGTATGGAACAGGACCGGATAATTTCTCAGCACACGAGTGGCTTAAATTCGGCTGTGACTCATATGACAGAGACAAGTTGGATGCCCTAATCAAAGAGCTATCATATTATGATGACCTTGAACTGACGAATTCGCTCCCAACGAATATCGAGGTGAATCCGAAAGGCGTCAGCAAAGCAAGTGCGCTTAAAAAGGTCTGTGAGGAAATTGGTATAACGATGGATAATGTGCTGGCGGCAGGTGACAGCCTAAATGATATTAAAATGATCCAGGAAGCAGGTGTTGGTGTGGCAATGGGTAATGCCCAGGAAGCGATTAAAAATGTTGCTGATTATATAACGGATACAAACAATCAGGATGGCGTTGGTAAAGCCATTGAGAAATTTGTGCTGCAGGATTAAACGGTTGTCCTTCTATTTGTCCGGTGTTGCGCATATACTGTAACAACCATTTCAATTGCAAAGTTTTACTATTGATTGGAAAAGGCGTATAATTGGTATAATATCATGAAAGGGGATGCTGTTATGTCATTTTCCCGTGGACCAAAAAAATCAATTCCGGAAGTGGAAACAAAAGTATGGTCATGTAAAAATGATGACTGTGCAGGCTGGATGAGGGAATCATTTAGTTTTAATGAGGAACCGGAATGTCCGCTTTGTCAATCTCCAATGGCAAAAGAAGTACGTGTTCTGCCGGAACTGGAACATTGAAGATGGCATGAAAGCTGAAAACGAACATCAGAATGAACGCCCGAATCAAGGTGTCTGAGGAAGGCATCTTTTTATAATGGGCTTAAAACTGATAACAGAACCTGCTGCTGAACGAATAAAAATCTGCCTTGTTTGTATTAGTGAGGCAGATTTTTATATTTGTAAAGGATTAAATAGTGGAATAATTCCAAAATCAGTTGTATAATTTGATACAGAGGATTCATCCAGACCTTCATCAGAGTTGTAAGCGATTACAATAGTTAAGGGAGGAATAGCAGGATGAAATATGCAAATCCGAATACAGAAGGGGCAAAGGTTAATTTTCAGGAGCGGTATGACAATTACATTGGCGGGGAGTACCGTCCGCCGACGAACGGAAAGTACTTCGAAAACGTCAGTCCTGTGACAGGGAAAGTCTTTTGTGAGTTGGCAAGATCGACGAAAGAAGATGTGCAAGCGGCGGTTGATGCAGGATATGCCGCCAAGGATGCATGGGCGAAGACACCTGTAGCGGAACGCGCGAATATTTTAAATAAGATTGCAGACCGGATGGAAGAAAATCTTGAAATGTTGGCTATTGCGGAAACATGGGATAACGGAAAGGCCGTCAGAGAAGGGCTTGCGGCTGATATTCCGCTTGCGGTGGATCACTTCCGTTATTTTGCCGGAGCGATCCGGGCACAGGAAGGCGGCATCAGCCAGATCGATAATGATACAGTAGCCTATCATTTCCATGAACCGCTTGGTGTTGTCGGGCAAATCATTCCATGGAACTTCCCTATTTTAATGGCAACGTGGAAACTGGCACCAGCGCTCGCAACGGGGAACTGTGTCGTATTGAAACCCGCTGAGCAAACGCCAGCATCGATTCACGTTCTGCTTGATCTGATTAAAGATCTTCTTCCGCCGGGCGTTCTTAACATCGTGAACGGGTTTGGAGTTGAGGCGGGCAAGCCAATTGCCTCCAACAGTCGGATTTCAAAAGTTGCCTTTACCGGTGAAACTACGACAGGCCGACTGATCATGCAGTACGCATCAGAAAATATTATTCCGGTAACGCTTGAACTAGGCGGAAAATCACCAAATATTTTCTTCCCAGACGTTATGGACAAAGATGATGGATTCCTGGATAAAGCGATTGAAGGTCTTGTCATGTTTGCTCTGAACCAGGGTGAAGTTTGCACGTGCCCATCACGCGCACTGGTTCATGAATCCATTTATGATGAGTTCATGGAGCGGGCCATTAAGCGAGTTAATGAAATCAAGATTGGACACCCGCTTGATACCGAGACCATGATGGGTGCTCAGGCTTCACAGGAGCAAATGGAAAAAATCAAATCATATTTGGATATCGGGAAACAGGAAGGTGCCGAAGTGCTTGCAGGCGGCGGGGTCAACAAGCTGGATGGCGATATGGAAGAAGGTTATTATATTGAGCCGACCATATTCAAAGGCGACAATAAAATGCGCATTTTCCAGGAAGAAATCTTTGGCCCGGTGCTTGCCGTCACGACGTTTAAAGATGATGACGATGCAATGGAAGTCGCCAATGACACACTTTATGGGCTGGGGGCCGGCGTATGGACACGGAACATCAATACAGCCTATCGCTTTGGCCGTGGTATTGAAGCTGGCCGTATCTGGACGAACTGCTACCATCAGTATCCGGCACATGCTGCGTTTGGCGGTTATAAAAAATCCGGTATCGGCCGCGAAAATCACCTGATGATGCTTGACCATTATCAGCAGACGAAGAATCTATTAATCAGTTACAGCGAAGATCCGGCAGGGCTGTTTTAACGCTTGGGTTGGCCTAAAAACGACACTTCGGGATTATCTGCATAATGTCAATACAGTTATGAAAGGGTGTGAAAAATGGTCGAACGTGTAACAGCAACTGATGAAGCACTGAAACTGATCGACACCTTGGAAGAAACTCACGGGCCGCTCATGTTTCATCAATCAGGCGGATGCTGTGATGGCAGTTCGCCAATGTGCTATCCGAGGGGCGAATTTCGAATCGGTGAGTCAGACGTTCTTCTCGGGGAAATTGGTGAAACACCTTTCTATATGTCAAAAGATCAGTATGAGTACTGGAAGCACACGCAGCTGATCATCGACGCTGTTGATGGACGCGGTGGTATGTTTTCACTGGAAGGCCCGGAAGGAAAACGATTCTTAACAAGGTCCAGGGTGTTCAGTGAAGAGGAGCGGAGAGCATTGAATTGAGGAAAAATCCATGCAGGCACGTCGCTGCATGGATTTTTTTGATATCCTATCATTTTTAGCGCAAACCATAAATATGTGCTGGAATGCTGAAACATGGGCGTGAAAAAGGAAACATGTGCCGGAAAAACCAAACTTGCTCCCGAGAGCGTAAACTTCAGCCCGAGAAGGGAAAACTTCAGCCCGAAGATCAAAACTTCTTCCCGAAATTCCAAACTTCAGCCCGAGATTAGAATCTTCTTCCCTAAACGAAAAACTTCCTCCCGAAAAACGAGCCCCAGCACGACCTCTGCCAAACCTTAAGTCCAGATCTTCATCAGTCTCAAGGCTGATAATTAAAACTCCAGATGACTGATGCATTATTAGAAAAAGTCTGTATACTTAAAGATATCAAGTAATCAGGGGGGCAATAAGATGGAATCAATCATCTCAGTAAACGGCATTCATAAATCTTACAAAAAGCGAAAATCCAAACAAATTTTTACAGCTGTCAATGATGTTTCATTTGAAGTAGGTAAAGGTGAGATTGTCGGGCTGCTCGGTCCGAATGGAGCCGGAAAGACGACGACGATTAAAACGATCTGCGGATTGCTTGTTCAGGACCAGGGCTCAGTAACAATTAACGGGTTTGACAGCATCAAAGACCGCGGTAAAGCTCTATGTCATATCAGTGCAGTCCTGGAAGGGAATCGCAACTTGTACTGGCGGCTGACTGTGTTTGAAAATCTTGTCTATTTTGCCGGTAATCGCGGTGTCTCTAAAAAGGAGATTCACAGACAAGCAGAAGAACTTCTCAGCTTATTCCAATTGCAGGACAAAAAAGACGAATTGGTAAATAACCTGTCTCGCGGAATGCAGCAAAAGCTTGCGATTTCGGTTGCTATGCTCGCTGATACAGAGGTGATTCTGCTGGATGAACCGACATTGGGGCTTGATGTCGAGACAGGCTATGAAGTGCGCGATCTATTGCGTAAAATTGCAAAAGAACAAGGCAAAACAATCATTATCAGTACGCACGACATGCCGGTTGTGCAAGACTTATGTGAACGGACGGTCATCATCAATGACGGGAAAGTGATCGCGGATGAACATGTTAGTCAATTATTAAGGCTGTTTGAAACTAGTGCTTACCGGATTGAATTAAAGGAAATGCTCACTGATGAACAGCAAGCGATGCTTTCGGCACAGTTTCCGATTCATCACTGGCAGGCACAGATGCTGGAGGTTAATCTCGAGCAAGAACAGGATATTTTTAAGCTGATGGAAATTTTAAAACAAAATCAAACGCCAATTGAAACGATCAACCAAACCGAAATTAATTTTGAACAAGTGTTCCGCAAGCTGGTTAACGAGGGGGTAGCATCATGACAGCATTTTGGAATGTCCTCAGGGTCAACACTTTGATGGAATATGTAGAACTCAAACGATATAAAGCTAATACAATCAGTCTGCTGCTGACCTTTTATATCATTTTTGTCGCGATGATGTTCGGGATCCAGGTAATCGGCGACCCGGCACAGGCAAGCACCAATACACAGTATGTGATTGTGAATTATATTTTTTGGTATTTTGGCATGATGACCTTGCAGTCGATTGGCTGGACGATATCTGATGAGGCCATGAAGGGAACACTGGAGCAGCTCTTCATGTCCCCAGTCAAACCATGGAAAATACTCCTTTCAAGATTGCTGGGCACAATTTTTAATCACTTTGTCCTGGTGATTGGACTGCTGTTTTTATCCATGGTGACAGCGGGAGAATGGCTTAATTTAAACCCGGTATCCATTTTCCCGATTCTGGTGCTGACATTAGCCGGTATGATCGGGACGAGTTTTATTGTAGCTGGAATGGCACTTATTTTTAAACAAATCAATGCATTTTTGCAAATCCTGCAATTTATTGTTGCCGGTCTCACATTCGTTCCGCTTTCTGTTGCGCCCTACATGGTTGCCGCACCATTTGTCAAAGGCGTTGATATGACGCGGCAAATTATGATTAATGGCTATACGCTGGCCGATTTTTCAATGAGTGATTACGCCTGGCTAATCGGCAATACAATTGTTTATGGAATAATTGGCTTCACTTTTTATATCGCGTGTGAAAAACATGCGATGAAAAAAGGGCTGCTTGGCCATTATTAAGGAGAAAATCGTTGTTCCTGTTTGGGATGACGATTTTTTCATGGCACCGGCAGATTTCAAGTATGATAGATGTTTTATTTTTCTGTTTATACTACAATCGAATTGAGAGGTGATTTGGGGGCATGGTTTTAATAAATAAATTTTGTTATTTCATGCCCCTTTTTCCGAATTTGGTTCGATTATAGGGATAGAGGAATTTGATTTTTTAGGAGGTATCTGCTGATATGAGGAATAAAGTTGCACTGATTCAGATGGATGTGACGTATGGTGATCCGAAAGTAAATTTTGCCCGTGTCAATAAGTGGGTGATGGATGCGGTTCAGTCAGGTGCGGATATTGTTGTGCTGCCGGAACTGTGGGATACCGGCTATGATCTGGAACGGCTGGATGTGCTTGCTGATAAAGATGCACATGCGACAACAGAGTTTTTAAGCGATTTGGCTAAACAGCACAATGTCACAATCATAGGCGGCTCTGTTGCTGAGAATAGCAAGGATGGCATGAAAAATACGATGCTGGTGATTAATCGGAATGGCGAGCTCGTCCATAAGTACAGCAAACTGCACTTGTTTCAGCTGATGGATGAGCACCTGCATCTTGTCGAGGGACAGGATGAGGCGGATTTTGAATTGGATGGCGTCCCATCGGCCGGATTCATCTGTTATGACATCCGCTTTCCGGAATGGGTGCGGAAATCAGCGGTCAATGGTGCGAAAGTGATGTATGTTGTGGCGGAGTGGCCAAAGCCTCGCATCAATCATTGGCGTGCATTGCTGCAGGCACGTGCAATTGAAAATCAATGTTATATTGTCGCCTGCAACCGGGTAGGCTCCGATCCGAATAACGAATTCGGGGGCATGTCGCTTGCCGTGGATCCATGGGGCGGAATTGTTACAGAAGGCGGCGATGAAGAGAAGATGGTGCTGGCTGAGATCGATTTGGATAAGGTGGATGACGTACGGAAGCGGATACCAATCTTTCAGGATAGACGAGTAGAATGGTATTGATATATGTATCACAAATCCTTTTAAAGATGCATAAATTAAATAGGCAGTAGTGTTATATTTTTTAAAAGGAAGTGTTTAACTTGCAATACTACGTCACCGGCAACACAGCGGAAGGTCTGGTAAAACATCTTGACACAAACCTGCATAACATTAATAAAATCGTAGTGTTACAGCATCCGTCTGCTGCACTTAAAACGACCGTAATTAAGCAACTGGCAAATTTGTGTAAATATGATGATCTTGAGATTCTCCAAAGTTCTCTTGGTGGTGACTATCTTGACGGTATCATCATCCGGAACAAGTCATTGGCTTTCCTTGACGAAAAGATTGCCACCTCAAGAACCGAAACATTTAATCTTGTGGAGTCTTTTCCAGTTGAGGAACAGGAACTATCTGAGGTCAACCGCCTCACACAACAAGCTTACGACTGCTTTGCAGAAGGTCTGAAAATTCACGATGACCTCGAAGACATATATATTAATCAGATGGATCTGGACCATGCAGATGCATTTTCGGAGCAATTCATCGATGATCTGCTTAACAACATACAAAAAAAGAACCGCACGGCGCACACATACACAAGACTTTTTGGCACAAATACGGCCGATGGTGTTGTGAATGTTGTGCCGCAGCTCATCACCGGGATAAAAAATGTCTATTATATTAAAGGGCGTGCCGGTACAGGGAAATCTGTATTCATGAAAAAAGTTGCTGCTGCATGTGCAGACCACGGA
>NZ_DATGTT010000005.1:0-42387 GCF_035301675.1 Lentibacillus sp.
TAAAGCCGCCTATGATAGGTCCCCGGTATTGTCTGAACGAAAGCTATCTGAATCAAAGCATATTTAAAATAATTGCCGAATTTCGTCTGATGAAGCGTGTGCCGGAAATCAGTAATCGGCTGTTGAATATGATATAATTGAAATTCCGTAACTGTACGCAGAAAGAAGGTAAGATGCATGATAAATGTATTTCGCTGGTCGATCTATTTTATTGGGATTATGATTTTCAGTATGGGGATTACGATCACGGTCAATATGCAGCATTTGGGGATTCACCCGTGGGATGTATTGAATGTTGCATTGTTTGACTTGGTCGGGTTGTCCATTGGTTCCTGGACAATCATTATTTCGATTGTACTGATTGTGATTTCGTGGACCCTCGATAAATCCTATATTAAAATCGGCACGTTTTTAAATGCGGTGCTTGTCGGGGCCTTTGTCGATTTTTATATGTGGCTGGATTTCCTTCCAAAAGCAGCTGGCAGCTGGACAGATATTGTCAGTATTGTTGCAGGTATTGTCATTATGGGCCTGGGCGGCGGCATTTACAACTCGGCCGGTGTGGGTTCAGGCCCGCGTGATGGTTTTATGCTGTCTATTTCTGATAAAACAGGTGCATCAATTGGCAAGGTGCGGATTATAACAGAAAGTGCCGTGCTTGTGCTGGGGTTGATATTGAGCGGCCCTGTCTTCATTTTCACATTTATTTTTACGTTCATTCAGAGTCCGATTTTTGAACGAACATATCTGCAGATGCGGCGTGTTGTCGAATGGGCGTCCTTAACAAAGAAGCAGTATTCAAATTCAAGCAACCTTGGATAAAAGTGAAGCTTTATTCAGCGGGGTGCTTTATCCCCCCTGAATGTTAGTTGAACAGAATCGGGCATTTAAGGTCAGTTAGCGTCCGGTGTCATACATATTTATGTCTCATAGTCTCATAAACATGTTTATCACGGTGCAAGTATGTTATAGTGGTGGAAAAGCAGAGGGGGATCAATAGTGGAACAAAACCAGTTTTATATATACAAAATGAACGGGAAGCCATTGCACGTTAATCCGGAGAGAATCGCCCTATATCGTCAGGCCGAAATAATAGAAGCAGTCAGTGACAACTATGACATCTATTATCTCTTTTTTTATAAACATGATTTTCTTACAGCTTCCAAGGCGAAAAAGCTTCGGCGTCATTCATTCATCGAGTCCGCCTTTAAACTGGGAATTGTTTTCAATGCGCCTCACCCGTTTATCGAAGAATTATTTTCCGCGAACAACCACTGCCGTATCAGCCGCTTCGAGCCGCTGTTGAAAAAACTGGACAAGCATTACACCCCCCAAGAAAAAGCTTTTATATTAACATTCTTTGAATCCTTCATCTCCAAAAAGCGCCTGTTCAATGAAATAAAATCCATTTTCTATGTTTATCGCAGGAATGGCCAGAATATGATGGCTTATCAGATTGTCCGGATTTTAATGGATTTTGCACCAAATCAGGACCTTGTCAGACAGCTGAGATCTGATCTGAATTTTAAACGGTATGCCGATATGTACAATAACCAATCTGACGAAATAATGATGAAAGATTTGATCTTTGCTGAGAAAGTCCTTTATTCCGAAACGAATAACGATCCTTATTTTCAGCAGCTCATAAACCTTTTGTATGAACAATCAAGATGGATGGATATAGTCGCGTTATACTTCGGCAGGTTAATCGATAACCCTTCGGAGGAATACTACGACCCGTTCATAAAACTGTTGAATAGATATTTGAAAAACACGCAAGTCATGCAAATATTGGAAGATTTACACCGCGAATTACCCCGATTTGTCCCGCTGAAGAAGGATTTGTTGAAACAATATATTGAATTGAATAAACTTGAAAACATATTAAATTTGTTTAATAATCCTGATTTTGAACTGAATGCCTCACAAGCTGAATCCATGAAAGAAATGCTTGAACAACTCGACCTGGTATCACAATCATTATCATCAGAACAGCTAAAGTCCTTATTTAAAATAGTCATCGATTTTCACCCGAAAAAAGCTGGGGATTTGATTCACGGTTATACTTCGGCATTGCTGAAAACAAACGAGCCGGTTTTTCTCAGAGAACTGCTGAAGCCTTTTGCTGAACGCCGGGAAATCCATCCGGTTTATCAGAAAGTGAACAGGCTGATAACGTTCAATGATGACCTGGATCAAATGCAAATGCTCGGCGAATTATATTACGAATTCAGTCAGTCTGATCAGGCAATCGAGTGCTTCAGCTGGGAGATGGAGTTGAAGCCTGAAGACCCGACACCACTCAAATGGTTATCTAAAATTTACCAGGAACTTGGGATGGAGCAGGAATCGAAGGCCTATCGACAATTGCTTTCCAGCCTGCAGAAGCGGGCTTAGGAACAAAGGGAGGGATGAATCAACAATCAAATAATGAAGAAGCAAGTTGTTTTTATTTTCAGCTTTCTGATTCCCTGAATGAGCGGAATCAGTTTTTGGTGTTCGATTTAACCACATCATTTGTAAAAATGCTTGTAACATGATAATTTTTTATGAGAAGATAAGTATGAAAAAATGTGTACATTTTATCTAACCTGCTTGAATTGATTTTTAGGCGGGTATATTGAAAACTGGAGGTAAATAACGTGAAAATTATAGTTGCTGGAGGAGATGGCTTCTGCGGGTGGCCGACTGCTCTTTATTTATCAAAACAAGGACATGATGTAGCAATTCTCGATAATATGATCAGAAGAAAAATGGACAATGAATTGCACTCAAATTCCCTCACACCGATTGCTTCCCTTGAGGAGCGTGTGGCAAAGTGGAAAGAGCTGACCGGGAAGGAAATCCGCGTGTATGATGGGGATATGACACACTATGATTTTCTGCGTGAAGTGTTAAAACAGGAGATGCCTGATGCGTTTGTGCATTTTGCTGAACAGCGCTCAGCGCCATATTCGATGATTGATCGTGAACATGCGGTATATACCCAGACAAATAATGTTGCCGGTACATTGAATATTCTTTATGGGATTAAAGAATTTGTACCGGACTGTCATCTGATTAAACTTGGAACAATGGGGGAATATGGAACACCGAATATTCCTATTGAAGAAGGGTATATTGAAATTGAGCATAAAGGAAGAAAAGATGTGCTTCCATATCCAAAACAGCCCGGTTCTTTTTACCATCTTTCCAAAGTGCATGACAGCCATAACATTACGTTTGCATGCAAAATTTGGGGTATAAGAGCAACCGACTTAAACCAGGGCATTGTTTATGGATTGGATACGGAGGAAACGAAAATGGATCCGGTGCTCACGAACCGTCTTGACTATGATGGGGTATTTGGTACGGCCTTTAATCGCTTCATCATTCAGGCTGCTATCGACCATGACATCACCGTTTATGGGAAAGGCGGTCAGACACGCGGATTCCTGAATATTGAAGATACTGTACGGTGCATTGAAATTGCTGCAGAAAATCCTGCCGACAAGGGTGAATTCCGGGTTTTCAACCAGTTTACGGAAGAATTTTCAGTCGGAGAGCTGGCTGAGAAAGTGAAAAAGGTGGCACAGGAAGAAGGGCGCGAAACATCCGTTGCCAATCTTGATAATCCAAGGGTTGAACAGGAGGAACACTTCTTCCAGGCGGAAAATACCAAGCTTAGAGATCTTGGGCTCGAGCCGCACTTGCTTGATGATGATGTGATTCGCGAAATCTTTAACACTGTCATCAGTCATAAGGATCGGGTTATCAAGGAAAATGTCCTGCCGCAAGTATCCTGGAAATAATCAGCCTGAATAGTAATTCAGGCAAACAGTTGAGGAAGTGTCGAGATTGAAAATTGCCATAGTAACAGAAACATTCGTACCTTCCACAGATGGTGTGGTGACGAGACTAAAAGCATGTATCCGATATTTTAAACGAGAGGGTCATGATGTGCGCGTGATTGCCCCGGACCTTGGTGTGGATGAATTTGAGGGAGTGAAAATAGAGGGGGTCCCCGCAAGGACTCTTCCGCTTTACCGTTCCAAAAAATTCGCACTGCCGACACGGAAAGTGAAAAGTATGCTTGAAGCGTATGACCCCGATGTTGTTCATGTGGTGAATCCGGCTCTGGTAGGAATGTCCGGTGTCCACTACGCCAAAAAACTTGGAATTCCGATGCTTGCTTCGTTTCATACGCAGGTTCCGAAATATGCGGATTATTACAATCTGCCAATGTTTAAGGGATTCCTGTGGTGGTATTTTCGAAAACTCCATAATCAGGCAGAGCTGAACCTGTGTACGTCCGAAGCGGTAAAAGAAGAACTGGAGGAACAGAACTTTCCTAATGTTCACGTCTGGAAGCGCGGAGTGGACACGGAATTGTTTCATCCAAATAAATATGACAAAGAAATACGCGAAAAACTTACGGGCGGACAGCCGGATAAAAAACTTCTGTTATTTGTCGGAAGGCTCGCTCCGGAAAAAGAAATCGAAAAAATCCAATCCGTGCTGAATGCATCGAACGAATTTGCATTGGCAATTGTTGGGGACGGTCCGCACCGTCAGCCGCTCGAAAAGCACTTTGCGGGAACCAACACGATATTTACCGGATTTATGCACGGTGAAGAGCTTGCCAAAGCGTATGCATCTTCTGATGTTTTTGTGTTTCCGTCAACGTCTGAAACACTCGGACTTGTGATTACTGAGGCGATGGCGTCGGGACTGCCGTTGGTGGCAGCCAAAAGCGGCCCAACCTGTGAACAGATTGAAGATAACCGCACCGGTCTGCTTTACGACAAGGATAAGAAAGACGACTTCACAAAAACAGTTTTGCGTTTTGCAGATGAAACATTAAGAAAACGGCTGGCGAAAGATGCCCGCGATGATATCGCAGAAATGAGCTGGGACGGCCAATCGAAGCAGGTTCTTGACTATTATAAAGAAATCGTCAGTATAGCCGGAAAGAACTTAAAGCATAATAACATCAATCCATCTGATGTAAAAGCAGGAAATAAATAAGTACTGAGTTGCTAACAAGACTGGGAATACAAGAGGAGTTCCATGGCACATCATAAACCAAAACGAGGCCCCCTGCAATTTCTGCAGTTTGGCGTCATCGGATTTGCCAATGCAGGAATTGATATCGGGACGTTGAACCTGTTATTAATTCTATTCCATACAGACGACAGAATGATGCTTTTATTGTATAACACCATCGCGTATACGCTGGCTATAGTTAATAGCTACTACTGGAATGCCAGTATTACGTTTAAACGTTCGGCAAAAGGAAACAACCGTCAGCGTATTTTGTTTATCGTCCAGGGTCTTATCAGCCTGGGAGTGAGCAACCTTGTCTTCCTTGGTGTTAATGAATTACTGCAGCTCACATCTGTTCCAAATTGGCTGCGCTATAATATAGCGAAAGGAATGGCCATGTTTCTGTCGTTCCTTGCCAGTTTCTTCATGATAAAATATTTTGTGTTTAAAGACTTTGGCAAACGATTTATAAACGAAAAAAACTGAGCCATTTTATCGGGCTCAGTTCTTTACTAAGAAAGAAAGTATAAATTTTTGGCTCTAGGAATGCTTTATCAAAAATAGCCACGTCCGGCTCCAGCACTAAAGCTGTAGCGTGACTTCCTTCACCTCCGTCCGATAAGTCAACAGCGATTCCAGAGTTCAAGGAAGGCCGACTAAACCCGGGCTTTACGCCCAACGTCGGCATACCCCCTATAAGGGGGCATGTTTCCTTTATCTCCTGCGGCCAGTGGGGAAGATCGGCTAAAACCGCCGCGATGCGCGGCAACGCCGACCCACCTGCAGCGCTGAGCGCAGTCCGTACGTCGCTAAACGGGCGCTTGCGGCCTTTGTTCCTGTTTTGGGATAGCAGAAAGGCGGCTAGTTCTTTTGGATGTATAGAATGCTTTTAATTAAGTATGCTACTAAATAAATGTATCAACGTTTTCATATCAGGAGGATCCTCTTATGGGATTTATGGAGCGTATAAAGAAGGGAAATGTATCTTCAGGCCTTGCTGCACTTGGCAATATCTTTATAGCCGGACTAAAAGGTGTTGCAGCGTTTTTTAGCGGGAACAGCTCTATGTTTGCAACATCCATGCATTCGCTGGCAGATTCAGTCAACCAGGGGTTTGTGTTTATTGGCAGTGTACTTGCTGAAACGCCGCCGTCCGAGCGGTTTCCGACAGGTTTTGGAAGGGTTATTAATATATTTTGTATGGTTGCCGTGGTTGTTATAACGATTTTGGCATATGAAACATTTAAAGAAGGATGGCACGTGTTCCGCAACCCTTCTGAGTCAGGTAATATTTGGCTGAACGTCGGAGTTCTGGCTGTATCCTTTTTGGTTGATGGTTTAATTCTGGTTAAGGCAATGAGGGAAATAAAAAAAGAAACGGATTCAGAGCAGGACGGCCCGTTGATAACGACAGCATTTAAAAGTGCACAAAAAGCAACACCTGCTACGCGTCTTGTCTTTTATGAGGATTTAGTAGCGACATCAAGTGCCGTATTTGCCATGCTTGGAGTCGTATTGGCACAGGCTTTTGGTATTCTAAGGGCAGACGGGATTTTTACGATGCTGATCAGTGTGTTGATGCTGCTCGTTGCCTTCCGGGTAGGGTATGATAATATGGTTGGCCTCATTGGGGTATCGGCCCCGGCAGAAGTGGAAAAAAAGCTGTCAGAGAAACTGCTTGAGGATGATCAGGTCGTCGATATTTATAAACTGAGGGTTATTCAGGAAGGCCGGACGTACCATGTGGAAGGCACTGTTGAACTGACAAAAGGTTTATCATTGTCTAAAGCGGATGATGTCAAATTCCGTCTTACTGAGGAACTGCTGAGCTTATCTGAAGTGGCGGATGTTGTATTAGGCATCATTGAAGATGATGATAAAAAGAGCTGGGAGCAAAAAGAAAGCTAACTGCTTTCGAAACGACAGATGTATTGGTGTCATAAAGGGAAGTAAAAGAGAATCGGCTTTTTGCTGATTCTCCTTTATTATACTCGTTCGAAATTTGCTGATTCGATAGCTATATTAAGTTCAGGCTGGGATGTATCGTGGTCCACATCGAAGTTAATCATGACATTTTGCAAAAAGTACCAGCCAAAGATTAAGACGGCCAGTGTGACAGCAACTACAATCAGAACCGCTTTTTTTCCCATGGACATGCCCCCTTATTTTCCCGCATCTAATGGTCAGTAACCCGCCAAAAAACGACTGATATTCAGTGGAGGAAAGCGCCCCACTGAATGAAGTTTTACTTTACCCCTATAATAAGATTAGCAAAATCCCTCTCAGCTGTCTACAGCACCGGCTACATTATAGTCGGACAGGTCAATCTCCGGTTCAATTCCCAATGCTAGGTTTGCAAGTTGGCTTCCAACATATGGTCCGGTTGTGAGCCCTGAAGAACCGAGGCCGTTTGCAACCAGCAGACCTTCAAAGCCTGGAAGCGGGCCAACGACAGGCAGGTATCCGGGTGTATGCGGGCGAAAACCAACGCGTGCTTCCAGTATTGTGCTATCTGAAAGCCCCGGGGCTATATCCAGTGCTTTGGTTATAATTTCATTAAGTCCTCCGGCGGTAACGCGACCGTCAAATCCGACATTATCTTCATGGGTTGCACCGACAATAATCCGGTCATCGAGTGTCAGCATGAATTGATCGTTGGGAGGCATGACAACAGGCCAGCCGGACGTGTCTCTCCCGGGAGTTTGCAAATGCAATATTTGCGCTTTTTGCGAAGTGCTTTTAAACTTAACATTTAGAGGATCAAGCAATTGATGAATCCATGCACCGCATGCCGCAATAACCTGATCGGCTGCGATTGTTTGACCATCAACGGACGCTCCGGTGATCCGGGAGCCCTCCTGAGTCAGCTGGGCATCGCCTTTTAAGATTACTGCACCATGCTTTTCAGCGCCGCGGATGAATGCATTTCGCAGTTCGCGTCCGTTAACTCGGGCGGCGCCGCTGACATGGACGGAGGCAAAACGGTCAGCAAGGTGCGGGAATGCCTCTTTCGTCTCATTTGCATCAAGAAGTGTCACCTCGCCGATTTCCGGTGCATCTTCACGGCGTTTCAATGCACGCTCTTTCATACTGGCAAGTTTTTGCTCATCGGTATGAATACTGACGGCACCGGTCTGCGCATAGCCTGTTTCTGTTTCACCATCGCTGGCAAGCTCCCGGATTAAATCATAGTAAATACGTGCGCCGCCTTTTGCCAGCTTGTACCACGCTTTGTTTCTGCGTTGGGAGAGCCAGGGGCAAATAATGCCGGCAGCAGCGTCAGTTGCCTGTCCCGTATCATGCCGGTCAATGACGGCAACTTCGGCACCGGATTTGGCCAATTTGTATGCGGTAGTGGCACCTAATATACCTGCGCCGATCACAATAAATTTTTTCATCAAAAAACCCTTTCTAACTTTCTTCATCAACTATAAGAAAAAACTTGTATAATTGAAAGTAATACATCGCCGGTATACCTAAAAGAAAGGAGGCAGATGTCATGACTGAAAATATGATTGCCAAAATTTTATTCATTATTGGCGTTGCCCAAATGGCAGGGGGACTAATCATCGGTATTACTGCAGTATCTGTCAATTATTATATGGTAAGCTGGTCCATATTTTTTGCCTGGGCCGGCGGCGGCTTTGTGAGTGGAATGCTGTTTATCGGATTCGCCGAAAATATACGCTTGCTTCATAGAATCAATGAAAAAACCGCGCCGTTGGAACGCAAATCAAAGCAAGTACGAAATATGGCGGACCCGAAAATAGAGACCTTAGAAACAGGATGGACTTTAGGTGAAGATGAAAAAGCAAAGGTTTATGAAACGTATCAGGACGAAACGATTGTTGAGATTGTCCCATCACCTAAAGAAGATTATTGTTTGATCAGATTCCAAAGCGGTGATGAATTTTATGTAAAAGTTGTTTATGTTGGCGGGTTTGGGGTGCAGGAGACAGATGACACCGGCATAAGACAATCCATCATCCAATGGTATAATGAAAAATACTGAATTGTATCTATTTTTAAGTGCATAACAATGCACAGCCTGTATGTTATACTTTCAGATACTGATTTAAAGTGAGGGATGTCTTTTTGGCTAAAGGGAAGTTTTTGAAAATGGGATGGTTCGGCCGCACATTTATAGCCGTCGTTGCTGTCACGTTAATTGGTTCTGTACTGTTCTTTTTTAATATATTTAATTTGGATGCCATGTCGTTCTTCAGTGACAGTGATGATCAGGCAACAGCGTCGGACGAATTATCTGAAGAGACCGTTGAAAAGGTCGAGGAAGTACGGGAAACTGTTGGAAAAAAGAATCAGGATATCGGGCAACTTGTTTCGGAAACGCACGAATTTTATAATGAAACAACCGGTTATGGCGGCATTTCTTCACTCGATTGGAATAAGCAGACAGAAAAAGCCAACACAATTTTATCGGTACTCGACGAAAAGATGACAGACGTCAATGATGAGGTGCTGACAAAAGACCTGGAGCGGATTCAGAAATTGGCGGATGCCGTTATAAACCAGGAGAAAACAGAAGATGTGCGCGCACTGCACCGAATGTTTCATGACCTTGATATTGCATTAAATGATTACAATGCATATGATGTTATTTGGAACGCTACAAAGACATTGGAAACAACAAATTAGTGTTCAATCGACATATTTTTATGATAATCTAATGGTTGGGTAAAGATAACTGGACTAAAGGAGTAATGGATATGAGCAAAACATTAATTTTTGGACACAAAAGCCCTGATACGGATACGATTGCATCTGCATTAGTATATGCCGATCTGAAAAATACATTAGGCGTTGAAGCACACCCTGCACGACTGGGTGAGATTAGCAAAGAAACACAATTTGTGCTCGACTATTTTGGTGTGGAAGCACCGGCATATATCGAAAAAGTGGATGAGAGCGTCGATAGTGTCATTTTAGTCGATCACAATGAATTTCAGCAAAGTGTCGATAACATTAATGATGTGCGCATCAGTGAAGTAATTGACCATCACAAAGTGTCTAATTTTGAAACAAAAGAACCACTCTACTTCCGTGCAGAGCCTGTCGGTTGTACGGCGACAATTTTAAATAAGATGCACAAAGAGAACGGTGTGATTCTTTCCAAGGAAAACGCTGGAATGCTGCTTTCTGCAATCATTTCTGATACATTGTTGTTGAAATCACCGACATGCACAGCGGAGGACATAGAGGCAGCCCATGAATTGGCGGAAATCGCCGGGGTGGATTTGGAAACGTATGGCCTTGATATGCTGAAGGCCGGTGCTGACTTAAGCGATAAATCAGCACTTGACCTGGTGACAATGGATGCCAAAGAATTCACCATGGGCGGTGCAAAAGTGCAGATTGCACAGGTAAATGCGGTAGATACGAGCCAGATTTATGAATCACAGGAAGCCATTGAGAAAGAAATGGAACAAATCATCGGTGATAATGGATTGGAATTATTCCTGTTTGTTGCAACTGATATTTTGGAAAATGATTCAGACGCATTGGCAATGGGTGCTGCGAAAGGTCATGTCGAAAAAGCATTTGATGTTACCCTTGATGAAAGAAATCGTGCACTCTTAAAAGGCGTCGTTTCCCGTAAAAAGCAGATTGTAACGAATCTGACGGAAGAATTTACGAAATAAGATGATTAAAAAATCCCTGCACGCCTGATGGCTGCAGGGATTTTTAACGGGTAGTAAGACCTCCGCCTCGAAAATTTCACATATCGAAAACTTCTTCATTTACTGTAAAAGCTTCCAGGGCGGCATCATCAATCTCATAGCCGATGCCCGGTTTGTCGGGTACGGTAATGATACCATTGTTAACCGTGACTTCGGGTTTGACAATGTCTTTTTTCCAATACAGCGGCGATCCCGCAGTATCCCCGGGCAGTGTGAATTGCGGAAGGGTGGACAAGGCGATGTTATGCGCCCTGCCGACTCCCGTCTCCAGCATGCCGCCGCACCAGATATCAATGTTGTTTTCCCGGCATAGACCATGAATCAGCTTTGCTTCGGTGATTCCACCGACCCGGCCGATTTTCACATTGATGATTCGGCAGCTTTCCAGTTCGATTGCTTTTTGTGCATCTTCCGCCGAATGGATGCTTTCATCAAGGCAGATGGGCGTCCGGATGGAAGCCTGAAGTTTTGCATGATCAACGATATCATCGTGAGCTAAAGGCTGCTCAATCATCATCAGATCCAGCTCATCCAACTTTTTCAGTTGATCAATGTCCTCAAGTGTGTAAGCAGAATTGGCATCGGCCATAATCGGGGTATCGGGAAAATGGCTTCGGACTTCACGCAGCATCTCATAATCCCATCCCGGTTTAATTTTCATTTTTATCCGTTTATATCCCTGATTGACATGATGACTGATTTTTTGCAGCAGATCATTCATGCTCGGCTGGATCCCGATGCTGATGCCGGCATCAATTTGTGCCGTAGTGCCGCCGAGCGCTTCGGAAAGTGTGATGTTTTTCCGCTTGGCATAGAGGTCCCAGATGGCCCCTTCCAGTGCTGCTTTGGCCATACTATTCCGCTTAACTGGCTGGAATATTTTTCGGACATCTTCCGGGTGGCGGATGTCATTTTCTTGGAGTAATTTAATTAAAAAATCTTTCATAATATGATTGTTCGTCTCAACTGTTTCTTCTGTGTACCATGGAGCGGGGAAGGCAACCGACTCACCGAACCCGCGATTCCCGCTGTCATCAATCGCTTCAGTGATGAAGAATTCTTTTTCCTGCATGGTTCCGAAACTGGTGGTGAACGGGTTTTTGAGGGTCATTTTCAGTCGTTTGAGCTTTATTTGCATGATTGGAAATGTCATTGTTCGCGCCTCCGTAATGTATTCTATTTATAAGTTTACTATATGAATACCTTCTTTTCATGAAATCGGGCTGTGCTATGAAACTTGTCAACATTCCTGCCAAAAGATAGTTCTTAATCAAGAACCGGGAAAGACAGGGAAGAGCAGTTTTGAAAAATGCTGGAGCATCACGTAATATAATATAGAGTGATAATTTTGAGAAGGAGTGATCGAATGGCTGAAAAAGTAGCTCTGTCATTCAGCGGCGGGAAGGACAGCTGTCTGGCGCTCTATTATTTGCAAAAGCAGGATGTACAGGTTGCGTGCCTGCTTACGACGGTCTGGAAAGAGAGTCAGGAAACGGTTGCCCATGATGAGAAGCGTGAACGTGTATTGAGTCAGGCGGATCGGCTGGGCATTCCGGTACATTTTATCAAAACGGATTTTAATACATATACGAATGATTTTGTTTTTCATATAAACGAGATGAAACAGCGTTATGGGCTTGATGGGATGGCATTCGGGGATATTTACCTTGAAGGCCATCGCAAGTGGGGCGAACAGGTCACGAAGGAAGCTGGTGTTGAGGCTGTCTATCCGTTATGGTCGGATCAGAGTGAAGTTGTCCGTTTGCTGAGGGAATTTATAGTACTTGGCTTCAAGGCGGAAGTAATCAAGGTGGACGCGGAAAAACTCCCCGAAAGCTGGACTGGCCGGTACGTTGATGAGGCATTTGTGACAGATATTTTGGCGTATGAGGATGTCTGCCCAATGGGAGAATCAGGTGAGTATCATACATATGTGCACGGCGGGCCGATTTTCAAGAAGGAACGGTGACAGGCGCAGAAAGGGGAGAGCATCATGAAAGTGTTGGCGGTTACTGGCTATAAACCGATGGAAATTAATATCTTTAAGCATGATGATGAACGGACCAACATTGTTAAGGCGGCAATTGAAAAACGATTGATTGCTTTTATTGAGGATGGTCTTGAATGGGTACTCATTTCGGGCAAAATGGGTGTTGAGCTTTGGACCGGGGAGGCGGCACTTGAGTTGCGGGAACAGTACGGCCTTAAACTTGCTGTTATCCCGCCGTTTGAAAATCAGGAAGAGCGCTGGCCGGAGCCTATTCAGCAGGCTTATCAGCAGCTGACAATGGCTGCAGACTTCTTTAGGCCCCTTTATAAAGGCAGCTACAGCGGACCGTATCAGTATCAGGCTAACAACAAGTGGCTGATCGATAAAAGTGCCGGCTGCCTGATGCTTTTGGATGAAGAGTTCCCCGGCAGCAACCGCTATTTTTACAACGAAGCAAAACAGGCTCCAGGCGATTATCCGATTTATTTGATCACCCCGGCAGACCTCGAGGATATGGCGGAAGAAATGCGAATGACTGAACCCGAATATTGGGATTGAATTAAAAAATATATACCAACCCCGTGGAACAGATAAACCTTCAACATAGACGATTTTTAAGCTGGCTTCGCAAGGATGATTTTCTGTCTGTTCCAATCGAAAAAATTGCTGTCTACAGCCGTGATGACACTTATCTGCGAAACCTTACCAACGATAAAATCATTTCGGATATCGTGATGTATCGTGATAGAGTGCTTTCCAAAAGCGAGCAAATGGATGACGATGCAATCGGTCAGCTCATGACATATGTGAACGATGCTGAGGAACCGATTGAAGGCGCCAGGAAATGGGTTGAAGAAAATCAGGACCTGGTATGAGTGGACCACAGAATATTCTTTAATAGTAAATTTTTGTAGTTCGCAAAAAGCTCAATATCAAAACGCTGAAATTTACGTTTAACCCGCTAACGTCCACATTTAAGGTGTTTAAAGTTTGCAAAATGAAAGGAAGCCCCGTGCACTAAAGTGCGGGACCTTCCTTTTTTTGGTGTTGGGCTCCGGCATTTCATTTGGTATCAATGGTGCACTGTTCGGATTCGATCGCATCTGTCGGATTCCGTCTAATCAATTGTACAGAAAAAGGGCTAAAATGACAGCACCAGCCATCAAAAGTCCTATTCCAACGAGATAATAAATTTGATATCTGTTCATATAAGACCTCCCTTTAAGCCTTAATCCAGTATATTAATGCAAGGGTGAACGCGTATAGGCGGAAGCACCAAAACAGGCATATACACGCGGGTCACAGTTCTTATGGAAAGTGTTTAAGAAGTTACTTAGTTTCTTCTTTTGATAACCTTTGTTAAGGTATAGGAGTGGGAATAAAATTGTTGCAGTCATTTAACAGAGCTTTTGCCGGCTAAAGAGAGGCGGAAAGCTGATATTCAATAGAGATTTTAAACAAAAAGGAAGTGGTATCATGCGGCTGATTCGTGCAGGTGTTCATTTTTATCTGACAGGTCTTGTTATCCTGACGCTTGGTATTGCATTGACCATTCAATCAACAATGGGTGCTTCGCCGTTTGATGCGCTTCTGGTAGGGCTGCACCGGACGTTTGGGCTGACGGTCGGCAGCTTCGAGATTATTGTTGGTTTAACAATGGTGCTGGGTAATGCCCTGGCGGAAAGAAAAAGACCGGAATTTTTTGCTCTGATCACCTCGCTGGTTACCGGGATTGGCATTGATTCGTGGCTGTTTGTGCTTGGCGATATTGTAAACCCGGTGATGTGGTATGGCGAATGGGCAGCACTGTTATTGGGGACGATACTGATGGCGCTTGGTGTGGCATTTTATCTGCAGTCAAAGATCGCCCCTAACCCGCTGGATCGTTCCATGCTTGTCATATCAAGCCTGACCGGCTGGAATGTTTCCTATTCAAGGGCAGCCATCAGCGTTGTGCTTGTTATCCTGGCAGTCAGTTTTGGCGGCGCCGTTGGAATTGGCACATTGATCAACGCATTATTTGGCGGTTTTATCATTAGCTTCTTTTTGCCATATGTGAAAATGATTAAAACAGGATTCCGGAAACACAGGGAGAACATGGTCTCTTGAGCAAGTACGTATAGATTCCGTTTCCTCGTTAAAAACTATGCGAGAAAGTGCAAAGGAGGAAATGGAAATGGGCGGAAAACCTAAAGGACCGAAACAGCAGGAAAAACCAAATCTTCCAAAGAGCCCAAAGCAGCCATACGGCGAGCCAATGCAAGGTTCCCATAAAGTGAAACAAAGGAATCATTCACGGCAAAAACAGAACCCGCATCATGATATGTAGCAGCTGACGAAAATAGCACGCAAAAAAAAGCGTGCTATTTTTATGTTGAGAGTTTTACGCCATAGAATGAGGGAGAATCGCTGTAGTTTCGATGGAAATCGCTGTAGGTTGCTAATAAAGCTTCTTCTCGTCTGAAAGTTTCTGCTATAATGGGCGTAGGCTCTATCTCGAGGGGGAATATACGATGGAAAGCGCATCAATCAAATTAAATAATCTTGCAAAAACATACAGAAAACATAAAGCTGTCAAAAATCTTAATCTGGAAGTGAATAAAGGCGAGTTATTCGGGTTTCTTGGTCCGAACGGGGCGGGGAAGACAACTACAATCAAGATGCTTACCGGGCTCTTGGAACCGACAAGCGGTTCGGCGCAAATCAAGGGCATCGATATTTGGCAAAATCCGCTTAAGGCAAAAGAGAAAATCGCCTATGTGCCTGATCAGCCAAATCTTTATCCGAAATTAACAGGGTGGGATTATCTTGAGTTTGTAGCGTCTGTTTTCCGGATTCCGAAAGACCAATTCCAGTCTAGGGCAAATGAGCTGCTGCAAATTTTCAGCCTGACCGAACAGGCGAATGATTTAATCGAAAGCTATTCGCATGGCATGAAGCAAAAAATTGCGATATGCGGCGCGCTCACTTCGGAACCGGATGTATTATTTATGGATGAACCGACTGTCGGTTTAGACCCAAAGAGTGCACGCAGTTTGAAAAATCTGCTCCGTGAGCTTTGTGATAATGGCATGACAGTCTTTCTGTCCACACACATTCTCGAAATTGCCGAGCAGATGTGTGACCGGGTCGGAATTATTTTCGAAGGGGACATCACCGCGCTGGGCACAATGGACGAATTGAAAGCAGGTGATCACGCTGATCAGAGTCTGGAAGATATTTTTCTCGAGTTGACCGGCGGCGAGGATCAGCAGGCCATCATCAGCGAGATTTCCGGCGAAGGTGATGCCAAATGATGAAAGCTCTTTTAAAAAACCAATGGAAGATATTCATCAATACAATGAAGTCACAGCCCGGCAAAAATTATTTCAGTTATGTTGTGATGTTTGCAGTATTTGCCATATTGCTGTACTGGTTGTCGACTGGAATTTGGGCTATTGCTGATGTGATAACAGAACCGGTATTTGCCGGTATATTGTCATACGGCTTTTTGTTAGTCATAGGATTTATTATTCTGCTGGGACTTCCGCAAGTGTTTAAGCATCTTTATTCAGCGACAGATCTCAATTTGCTGTTTACGATGCCGATCCCGACCCGCTACATATTCTGGGTCAAATATTTGCAGAGTTTTGTGGGCGTTCCATTATTGGTCTTTATTCTTTATATCGTCCCATTGTTTGTTTATGGTGCGTTTATCGGCGCAAATGTGCTGTATTATCCGGTTGTACTGCTCGTTTTGCTGTCCATTATTGTGATCGGTCTGTCAGTTGCGTACCTGTTTAATTTGCTGTTGGTTCAGATCGTACCTGCCAGCAAAGCAAATGAGTTCATGACCGTAATGAGTGTACTATCCGGTATATTTGTTTATTTATTGTTCATGATTCCGAACCTGGCAAATGACCGTCCATTATCTGAAATGATATTAGCCGGGTTGCCGCTATTTCCGGAATGGATGCCGGTGACGTGGGCAAGTGATGCTATCACAGGTGCGGTCGCCGGATCGGTTGATTTTCTCATGCCATTTCTGATGATTCTGGTTCTCGCAGCTATATTTTTCACGTTGACATCGACACTGGTTGAACGGGGATTTCGCACCGGATGGGTTAAGTTGAGTGAAGGCAGCGGTAATAAACGGAGGAAAAATGCTGCGAAAAGAACCGCAAAGCTGAATCATCCTGTCATTGCTGTCGGAAAAAAAGAATGGTATGCGATTAAGCGCGATATGCGCGAATGGCTGGTGTTTCTGCCGTTTATATTCTTTTTTGTATTCGGATTTGCCGGTTTTCTTTCAAGCGGCGGCGGACTGAGCGATCTGCGCGGTCCGACTGAAGTTACCTGGCCGATTGCGCAGGCAATCCTGTTGTTCATGTATGCGATGTTCAATGGGCAAATTGCCAGCTCGACCATTGCCAGAGAAGCGAAATCAGTCTGGATATTAAGAGTTTTGCCCTTATCGGGAAAGGATATCGCCTTTGGTAAATTGTGGCTCAGCTGGCTGCTTCCGTTCGTGATTTTAACAGTGGTTGAAATCGTGGCAGGTCTGTTCTTCGGCTGGACACTGATTCAATTCATCAGCGGCATTCTCATGAAGGCAGTCATTACGATTGGCATCAGCGGTATCGGTATGTGGCTTGGCACAATTGGAGCCAAATACAATCCCGCCAATCCACAGAACAGGCTGAAGTTCGGAACTTCAATCGTACTTATGGTTGTATCCTATATATATCTGTTCTTTGCACTGATCCCTTTTGTTATGTTGCTAATTCCGGTTGAGACAATGGATTTTGCACAGCAGGTCAGTCAAGATATTGACGGGTTCTTTGGCTGGGTAGCCGGTTTTGTGTACACGGTGTTGAGCTGGAAGGCAGCAAGCCCGGTCATGATTACAATAATAGGGATTCTACTGGTGCTCATCATTTCACTGGGTGCCGCATATCTTTTCACAATGATGGGTGCACGTAAAATTGACCAGGGGATAGAGATTGAAATGGTGCAGAAAACAAGAACAAAATCGTTACTTGGCAAAAAGCCAGGCAGTCTATAAAAGGGAGGTGCAACGCCTCCTTTTATACACTCTGAATTGTGGAATTTTAGATGCACGCGGGGGGATCCAAATGGGTATGATTGTTAATTTATTTTTTCTTGCATTACTGCTATGTCTCGCATATTGGGTGATTACCCTGGCAGTCAGGCATGGTATCGATAATTCAGACGTCGGGAAAATGCTGAAGAAAAAGTATGATTATGAGGCAGAAAAATTTCACCCTAAAGATGATTTGGATAAGGATTAAAGAAGGGAGAGCTTCCATACTATGAACATTAGAAAAGCGACTGAGCAGGATGCGGCGGGTATTGCAAAAGTTCACATCGACAGCTGGCGGACGACTTATAAAAATATTGTTCCAGATGTTTTTTTGGACAGTTTGGATTACGATGAACGCGTAAAACGCTGGGAGCGAAACATGGGTGAGGGAAATGTTTATATTGCGGAAACTGTTGAGGGCAAGATTGTCGGATTTTCTTCAGGCGGCAAAGAACGCGAGGGGAAGTACGATGCTTATGATGGGGAACTTTATGCCATCTATATTGTTGAGGAATATCAGGGAAATGGAGTCGGCAAAAAACTTGTCAAGCCGGTAGTTGATGAACTTGTTCAAATCGGATGCAGTTCGATGCTTGTATGGGTGCTAAAAGATAATGATGCCAAATATTTTTATGAGAAACTTGGCGGTCAATATATCGATACAGCCGACATCACGATTGCCGGTACGAAGTTGAAGGAAATTGCATATGGCTGGCCGGACCTTTATGGGTTAACGAAGGAGAGATAAGTACGCATATAAAAATAATATGCACCGAGGATTGTAGGAATTCGCCTGAAAAAGGGCTCTTGAAGAATGTGACCGCAGCCTCTGCAGTAAGTGATACAAGCATTGTCAGGGAATTTTTTGCGGATAACGTCGTCTGGAACATAGTTGGGGATAAGCCTGCTATAGTCATTGTTAATTTATGGCAATTTATTTGCACGGCAATCCCGATTATTTACCCCACATGGATGGGAGCTTATAATGGTATGCCGTCTGATGGGCATCGGATTATATAAGCATGGAGGTTGGAAAAAGAGATGCGCCACTAAAGGTATATTAAAATCGCAGCAGGTAATTCTCCGGAAAAAGGAAGGTAAGGAATAGACATACAAAAGTTACAATCAAATAAAGCAGCACCCATTGAGTTGCTGCTCTTGGCAGATCCATCCAAAGAACAAGTAGAAAATATCTGGAGCAGGGTAAGGGGATTGGAAAACAACTGGTCCATCACGCGATCGAAACCGTGCGATCTCAAGGATATCATACAATTGAAGCCGGAACCGGAAACTCAAGCATCGGACAGCTTGCTTTTTATCAAAAATTACGATGAAAAAATTACTGAGAATGGAATTATATGTCGGGATATGATCAGGTTGGCGATGGAACTTTAAATAATACTGAAGTGAGGAATGAATATGAAAGTCAAAATTTTAGATGCAATGAGTGCAGGGAGACTTGAGAATAAAGTGAACAATTTTATCGAAAGGGAACGGCCAAACGTTATCGATATCCAAATTTCCGCCGGGTTTGGAAGTTATGCAGCCCTGATTAAGTATGAGGATTAATCAATCTATAGCGATTTCTGCTCAATCTATAACGATTCTCAGCTGAACTACAGCGATTTTGCCATTATCGGCAGCTTGAAATGGGGAAAAATAACACATTTGCTCCGTGATTGTTCCGGCCAGGCAGTCTGAATATTGAACAGAGGCGGTATAATATGCTCACAGTTATCGCATATGCCATGTTATTGGTTACGTTGATATCAGTCATACTTGCTGTTATGGGCAGATATCGAATGTATTGGATTGCAGCGCTGAGCAGCTATATTTTCAGCTTTTTGGCAGGTTTTTCAGTTGGCCAGCTTACTGTTGGGTTAACCTTTGTATTTATCACACTGGCTGCAGCGCATTCGTTCCATTGGATAAAGAGTAGTCTGCACTATATGTTTTTTCTGCTGTTGGGTCTGATTATTGGTGCATTGCTGGTCGTCTTCGTCAGATCATGGCTGTTTTTCCCATTCTGGATTTTAATGAATTGGAAATGACTCTTGTTTTAAAACTCCGTGGAAAAGGAACAATATAAACAACCAAATGAAAGCGGAGGAAATCATATGAAAAAGCTGATAAGACGATTAATCAAATACGGTCCAATCATTTATCCGATGGTGCGAAAGTTTTTGAACAAACGAAAAAATAAACAGTACAACCGTTAACTAAGGGAGGCTTCCAACTTCCTAAAAAGTGGCGTGAATGTAATGTTCATGTCATTTTTTAACTCACGACGTTTATGATGCTTCCCCAAAGCTTTTAACCTAAATAGTCTATAAACTTTCACCGGAACATGATAATATTAATCTATCATTTTAAAAAAGGTGGTACACAGATGGTTAAAGCAATCATGTTTGACTTGGATGATACATTGATCTGGGATGAAAAAAGTGTTGATGAAGCGTTTAAGGTAGCTTGCAGACATGCTGCTGACAAGTCAGATATTGATCCAGAGCTGCTTGAACAAAAGATCCGGGAAAATGCGCAGGTGCTCTTTGCTTCTTATGATACATATGACTTTACCAAAATGATCGGCATCAGTCCGTTCGAAGGGCTGTGGGCTGAATTTGATGATGAAGGTGAATCTTTCCGTCAGCTGAATGAAATTGCCCCGGTTTATCGCAATGAGGCCTGGACGAAAGCGTTAAGTGAAGCGGGCGTTAATGATCCGAATCTGGCAACGGAGCTGGCTGAGACATTCCAGGCAGAGCGGCGGAAAAATCAGTTTCTGTTTGAAGAAACATTTGATGTGTTGAATGAATTGAAAGGTAAATATCATCTGATCATGCTGACTAATGGTTCACCTGATCTCCAGCAGACCAAGCTGAATATCACACCGGAATTAAAGCCTTATTTTGAGCATATCGTCATTTCAGGTGCGTTTGGAAAAGGTAAACCGGATCCATCTATTTTTGACCATGTACTTGGGTTGTTAGCCGTTGAAAAAGACGAAGCGCTGATGGTAGGTGATAACCCGAATTCAGACATATTGGGCGCTTCACGGGCTGGTATTCAATCTGTTTGGATCAATCACCAAAAATATGAAATCGGTGATATCAAACCTACATTTGAAATCGCGCGGTTAAAAGAGGTTTTGGATGTACTGGAGCGGGTGGATTGAGATATACATGGAGAAAAAGATATACGTTATCAGACATTGTGAGGCAGAGGGTCAACCGCGTGATGCGGCGTTAACAGATAGAGGATTAAAACAGGCAGGAGCTTTAGCGGAGTTTTTCTCTAATATTAAGATTGACCATATTATTTCAAGCCCATTCAAGCGGGCAATTCAGTCGGTTGGGCCAATCAGCGAGGGGCATCAGCTTATCATTGAGAAAGATGAACGCTTAACGGAAAGGGTTCTCAGTGCAGAAAACCTCCCTGACTGGCCAGAAAAACTGAAAGCATCATTTGATGATATGGATTTGGTGTATGACTGCGGGGAGTCCGGGAATGACGCTGCCAGGCGTGCAAGCGGTGTTGTGGCTGATGTTTTGGGCAGTGAGCATGAGAGCACAATTCTGGTTACCCACGGAAATCTGATGGCTCTGCTCCTCAAACATTATCATGGCAACTTTGGGTTTGAACAATGGAAAAATATGACAAATCCGGATATTTATTTGTTAAGATTTGAAAACAAAGGAGTAAAGGCAGAGCATTTGTGGTAAGAAGGATAAAAAAGCGCTTGAAATACTCCAAGCGCTTTTTTACGTGCAACAGCCTAACGGCAGCCATCTTACTCGCTATTACAAATCAACTGCGGTCACGTCGTTAATCTCTTCAAGTTCTTCCAATGCTCCAAGTTCATGATGCTCCGGATATTTATCAATGGTCAGAATCATGATGGCATTGCCGCCGACATCAGAGCGGTCGACCTGCATGGTGGCAATGTTGATATTCTGATCGGAGAGGAGGCTTCCCATTTTCCCGATGACACCTGGCTGGTCCTTGTGATGGATGACAACGAGGTGACCTTCAGGCATCACGTCCACGCTGTAATCGTCAACCCGGACGATGCGGGCCCCGAGTCCATTCAGAAGTGTTCCGGAAACACTGCGTACGCCCGACTTCGTTTTAACTTCAACAGTCATCAGGTTAGTGAACCCTTTTGTAGTTGATGTCCTGTTTTCATGTATGGTAATGTCTTTTTTCTCGGCAAGAAACAGCGCGTTCACATCATTCACGTGACTGCCAAGGTGGCGCTCCAGCAGTCCTTTTACGGCGTTCCTGGTGATCGGAGCTATTTCAACATCTGACAGGTCTCCCGAGTAGTAGATGTTTACTTCTTCCGGTACATCCTCTGTTAAACGAATCAGGAATTTGCCGAGCTTTTCGGCCAGATTGAAATACGGTTCAATCTGACTGAGGATGTCACTTGGGACTGACGGCATGTTGACCGGATTTTTGACCATTTCGTTGTTCAAGTGGCTGAGTACATCATGGCAGACATCGATGGCCACATTTTCCTGTGCTTCAACGGTGCTGGCCCCTAAGTGCGGTGTGGCAATCACTTGCGGCAATTCCAGCAGTTTATGATCCTGAAATGGTTCTTCTTCCAGTACGTCGATGGCAGCACCGGCAACTTTTCCGGAAACAATTGCATCATACAGTGCTTCTTCCTCAATGATGCCGCCGCGTGCACAGTTGACGATATGCACCCCGTCTTTCATCTGCCGGAAAGCATCGGTGCTGATCATGTGCCGCGTTTCCTTCATGAGCGGTGTATGGACGGTAATGTAGTCCGCTTTCTTTAAAACATCTTCAAGCTCTCCGCACTCAATGCCCATTTTGTCTGCTTTTTCTTTTGTTAAAAACGGATCATAAGCGATGACGTTCATCCGCTGTCCCTTGGCACGATAAGCTACTTCAGTTCCAATTCGCCCGAGGCCGACAATGCCGAGTATTTTATTTTTTACTTCAACACCGATATATTTTGAACGTTCCCACTTATGATTTTTTAAGGCTGAGTGTGCCTGCGGGATCTTGCGGGAAAGCGTCATAATCATGGCCATGGTGTGTTCGGCCGCTGAGTTGGTGTTGCCGTTGGGTGCGTTGACGACGATAATCCCATTTTCAGTTGCAGCATCAAGATTAATATTGTCAACACCGACACCGGCACGCCCAATGATTTTTAGCTTCTCTGCTTGTTCAATGATGCGGCGGGTCACTTTAGTCTGGCTCCTTACCAACAGGGCATCGAACTCAGGTATCCGTTTTTCCAGTTCTTCGGGTTTTAAGTCGGTTTCCTTTGTGATGGAAACATCTTTACCTTTATGCAGAACGTCCAGTCCTTCATCACTGACAGGGTCTGCTATTAAAATATGAAACATTTAAGAACCTCCCGAAAGCATAATTTCCTGAGCTGCACTTATTCCTTTTCCAAGCTCCACAGATTTTCCGATTTTATTTAATGCCACTTCAATCATACTTATGGTCTGCAATATGTCCGCCGGTGAGCAGTATCCCATATGACCAATCCGGAATATACTTCCTTTTAAGTGCTTCTGACCGCCAGCAACAGTCAGATTGAACTCATTTTTCAGCACTTTTCTGAGAGCATCCGGATCAAAATCGTCCGGTTTCATGGCTGTCACCGTTGTGGATGCGTCCTTATCACTCGTCAGAAGCGGGATGCCAAGTGCTTTAAAAGCCGCCCGGGTCATATTCATCAACTGCCGGTGGCGTGAAAAAACTGCCTCAAGTCCTTCCTGCTCTATAAGCTCAAGCGCCTGGCTGAGTCCAAATAATAACGATAAAGCCGGGGTGAAAGGTGTCGAGTCATTGTCCAGTTGATTGCGGTGCTTTGCTAAATCAAAATAAAAGGAAGGACGGTTATTATTTTCAATCACTTCCCAGGCCCGTTCGCTAACGGCAGCAAATGTCAGACCCGGCGGGAGCATCATCGCTTTTTGTGAACCGGTTATAAGTATATCAATCTCCCATTCATCCATTTTAACGTCCACACCACCAACAGCGGAAACGCCATCGACGATAAAAAGCGCATCCGAATGCCACCGGATAACCCGGGAAAGTTCCTTAACAGGATTCAAAACTCCGGTTGAAGTCTCGCAAAGTGTCGCAAAAACTGCTTTAATATGCGGATGTTTTTTTAAGTGTTCTTCGATTGCCTGCGGAGCAACAGCCTCTCCCCACTCCACGTCATAACGATGAGTGGAGATATCGTGTTCAGTGCAAATTTGGGCAAAACGGTCACCAAACGCACCTGTCACAATGACCATAACTTCATCACCCGGCTGAACGGCATTAGTGACCGCGGTCTCCAAACCGGCAGTGCCGCTTCCGGCAATCATCAGGACATCCTGATTGGTTCCAAACACTGGCTTTAATTTTGGTTTAATACTATGTAGTAAATCTTTCGTTTCCTGATCACGGTGGCCAATCATTGGCTGGCTCATCGCGTGCTGGACGCTTGGCGGGATAGGTGTTGGCCCCGGAATCCGTAAAAATTGCTGATCCGGCAGCATGCTACATCTCCTTTCTGTCTTGAACGTCGTTAGTTTGATTCATCCATCATAGCAAAAATGCTATTATTGTCAATAATTCGTTAATATCAGAAAAATTGTATACGAAAACTCCCGCGGGAGAAAGGGCATAGGTGAGACCCCGCGCAGCACGAGAAGGCTCGCCAGCCGCCCGTGGAAAGCGTAGTATATTTCCGTAGCGGGGTAAATGCACCAACTATAACCTCTACTTAGTTCAGATTTTTCTTTAACTTGGAAAGGTAGACAAAATGATATGTGAAGATTATTCTTAATATTAACAACCCAAACTGGGAGGAGATGTTTCTTATGCGAATTGTTGTATTGGGCGCAGGAGCATTAGGTGTCTATTTCGGCGGGCGTTGGATTGAAGCAGGAGCCGATGTGACATTTATGGTCAGAGAAAAAAGAGCAGCGCAAATCAAAGAAAAGGGATTGAAAATTGAAAGTACACACGGGGATTACGAGATCAAGGCCCCTCACGTAATAACGTCTCCCAGTGAGATAGAATCAGCAGACCTTGTACTGTTCAGTGTCAAAGGATTTCATCTTGAAGGGGCATTGGACAATTTAATCGCACTAGCGTCAAAAGGGGCTTATATCTTGCCGGTACTCAATGGCATCGAACATATAAAGATTTTGCAGGAAAGAATCGGCAAGGAATATGTGATTGGCGGCTTGTCATACATTTTTGCGACATTAAATGATAAAGGGCATGTTGAACAGGCCGGGGATATGCATCATTTATATTTTGGACCGCTCGAATCTTCCCAGCAAAAAGTCTGCAAAAAGCTGGCGGATATTTCAGAGAACGCAGGATTCATTTCGAAAAACAGCACTGAGATGATGCAGGAGCTCTGGAAAAAATATATGTTCATCACGGCACTGTCAGGAGTGACCACGGCTGTAAATTTGCCGATCGGAACAATACGGGAGCACCCTGAAACACTGCATGTTGCCGAAATGATGCTTCGCGAAATCCAGGAATTGGCGAAAAAATATGGTGCCGTCATCACTGACACCGATGTTGACGCGGCAATGAAGAATGCACAATCGCTGGATCCTGAAGCCACATCATCCATGCATAAGGACCGGCGTAAGGGGCTGCATCTTGAAGTCGATCATTTGCAGGGAGGAGCTGTAAGATTGGCTGAAAGTGTGAATTTGGATGTTCCTTATACCAGGGCTGTCCTGGGGATGATAAAGCCTTTTGAACATGGTTAAAAGCAGAATAAAAGCCGCCCTGCACGCTGAATAGCATGCAGGATGGCTTTTAAAAGTTTCATTAGTTGCGTCCTTTAATCGCTTGCGTTTCTTCGTTGAGTGCTTTAAACAGTGCAATAATCATAAGTATCATCACAAACGAGAACGGGAGTGCCGCGACTATGATGGTATTCTGAATCGCCTGCAGTCCCCCGACATAAAGTAAAATCAATGCAACGGATGACTGGGCAATCCCCCATGCAATCTTCACTCTATTTGGCGGCTCAAGCGAACCGTGAGTCGATTGGATTCCAAGAACGAATGTTGCTGAGTCGGCAGATGTGATAAAGAATGAGCCAATCAGCAGAATCGCGATGACTGACAGAATAAGTGACAAGGGCAGTTGATCAAACATATTGAACAGTACCAACTCAGTTGTGTATTGTGTCAGTTCAACACCGCTGTTTTGCATGTTACCTGCTGTCGTACCAAACGTCGCATACCAAATGGCAACAAGCAATGTCGGCAAAATCAATACACCGGTCATAAATTGGCGGATAGTACGTCCGCGTGATACACGGGCAATGAACATTCCGACAAATGGCGCCCATGAGATCCACCATGCCCAATAGAATATGGTCCACCCATCAAGCCAGGCGCGGTTGTCGCTTTCCAGTGGTGCCGTACGGAAACTTGTTTGAATGATGTTTTGCATGTACATGCCAAAGGTCTCGGTAAACATGTTAAGGATGAGCAATGTCGGACCGATAACCAATACAGCAATCAGCAGGATAATGGAAAGCACCATATTAGTATTTGATAAATATTTAATGCCTCTGCTCAAACCGGACCATGCTGAGATAAGAAACAGCAGCGTCACAGCGGTAATAATGATGAATTGTGCGGTGAAGCCAACCTCGAAATCAAACAAATGTGCCAGCCCGCCGTTAATTTGTACAGCGCCGAAACCGAGTGAGGTGGCCACCCCAAAAACGGTTGCAAAGACAGCAAGCACGTCAATCAATGTGCCAAGCGGACCATCCATCTTTTTACCGAATAATGGTTTCAGTGTTGTGGAAATCAGTCCCGGCTCGTCTTTTCGGAACTGGTAGAAAGCCAGTGCCAGTGCTGTAACACCATACATGGCCCACACATGGAGCCCCCAATGGAAGTAAGCGTATGTAAGACCCTCCTTGAATGCCTGATCAGAGCCAACTTCTGCTGTCGGAGCATCTGACATATAGTGGAAGAGCGGTTCAGCGGCACCGTAAAACACGAGCCCGATTCCCATTCCCGCTGAGAAAAGCATGGCAGTCCATGTTAATGTTGAGAAGTCAGGACTGTCGTTATCCTTTCCCAATCGGATTTTGCCCATTGGACTAAGGGCAATAAAAATGGCCACGATAACCAGTGCGGACATGAGGAGCATGTAATACCATCCGAATGTCGTGGCCACGTAAGATTTGATGCTTCCGGTTATTTCCTCAAATTGAGCCGGAAATACAGCTCCGAATATAACGGTTATGATGACTAAAGTAACTGTGATGTAAAAAACCCTTGATACGTTGTTTTTCATGAAACCCCCTGGTGAATTTTGACGTAGTGACAATGATATGTATAATCTTATCATATGGACAAATGATCCCTATGCAACGTTAAAAGAACCGCTATTTTTATTATTATACGCCAATGCTTAAGAAATACAAATAATATTTAATGGACAGTCACAGACAGGAGATATAACAGTTAAAAACTGCTCCAAATTGAAATGGAGCAGTCATTTTTTACTGGACGCCAAGGAATTTTTCAAGCGTTATATTCTGTACATCAATTGCCCTGGCACTCTTTCCAACATAACGCAGATGCCACGGTTCATATTGATAACCGGTTATACTCGTCTTGCCTTTTGGATAGCGGATAATGAATCCATATTCGCTGGCATGTTGTTTGACCCATTGACCTTCATCGGTATTGGCAAATTCTGTGGTCAGTTTGAACCCGATGTCAGCACTTGTGACATCCATCGTGAGTCCGGTCTGATGCTCGCTTTCACCGGCCTGAGCGCTAAATTGATTAGCCGTTTCTTTGCCATGTTCCCGGACATTTGATGCAAAAATAGCTTCCTGCCGATCGTATGAACGATAACCGGATTGTGCAAAAAGGTCAATACCGGCTTTGTCCCCGGCGGCAAACATTTTTTCAAGCGCGTTTGCTGCTGACCGGCGCATTTGCTTTTTTGGCAAGTCGGCATCAAACGGGAAACGGACATCCGGTATGACAAGATTATCCGGGACGTAACCTGCCGGCAATTCGTGGCTTTTATTGACCAGGGCGAGAATGCTGGATGGATCGGAAATGACATTGTTTTGATCTTGATTCGTATCCTGATTGTGATCCTGTTTGTCTTCAGTTTGTTCCTCATTGATTTTCTCTTTACTGATGCCGCTTCCGGGCGTAATGTTCAGTTGCCCATTGATTGCTTTTTTTATAGACTCCCGTGTGCCCGGGCCATAGACACCGTCAACCGTTAAAGCTGACTGCTGTGCCTGAAAATCTTTTACCGCCCAAGCGGTAGCGGGTCCAAACACACTGTCTTCCGTCAATGAGTAGCCCATTTTATTGAATGCTGACTGTATCATGTTTACCTTATTGCCTCGGTCACCTTTTGTTAATGTACCATCCGGCAGCATCCTTTTGTCGTTAACGCTTGAATTCTGATTTTCGGAAGAGATATTATCATCCTCCGGGGTATTTGTGTTTTTCTTATCAGTGTTTTCTTCGTTTTGGTGTTGCGACTCATTCTTTTGTTTATTACTCTCATTTTGGTTGTCATCGTCTTTTTGTTTACTGTCGTTTTTTTGTGATGTTTCATTGTTAGACTGGTCAGAGTTGTTTTTCTGTTTCTCCGTTGTCTGCTGTTCCGCCTGTTGGCTGCCGTTATCATTTGCAACCTGCTCATTACTTGTGCAAGCTACAAGTGTAATGAAGCATAGAATGGCTGCCAGCAACGGCAATCCTGCTTTTTTAACAGACATCAATGTCACCTCCTGGGTTGTTAATTGTCTTTTTATTGGCTTTCCGGAAAATTCACCTTTCGCTCCCGGATAGTCCAGTGATCATCCTGGTATTGATAGGTAATATTTATTCGGTATCGTCCGCTTAGCTGGTTTTCCACCGTCTGGGCAAGTTCAAATTGTGTATCGCTGTTTTTGGTCAGGTCGTAGTCATTTTCTGTACTGAAATATACCGGTTTGTCAGATTCACTTACATACAAATCTCCGTCAGCTTCCCGGAAAAAATCGTCAGCAGTTTGTTCAGCCAGATTTTGACTCATGACCTCGGTAAACGTGTTGATTAATTCATCCTTACTATTATAATTGACTACCTCGAGTCCGTCGATTTCCGGATCGACCAAATCACGGTACCGTTTTTCCAGCTCTTCAACCGGGGGCGTTTCCGGTGTGATTTCAGATGCTTCTTCGGTAACAGCCTGGTCTTTCTCCACAGCCAAATTTTCTTCCGGCGTTGACGTCTGATTCTGAAGCGAATCGATGACGAAATAACCGGGAATCATCAATAAGATGATTAATGCAGCTGCACTTAATGTTGTTTTCCCCCAACCTGCGTACCTGCGCTTTTTATTGATGGCAGATATGCGCTGCATCACCTGCTGACGACTCTTTTCCGAGAATTGGATGTCATTCAAAGTGGATTTTTTGGAAAAATCGTTAAGTCTGTCTTTCATTTCCGGTCTCCCTCCAGTCTTTCCTTCAGCATTTGACGTCCTCTTCGTAATCGGGACGAGACTGTCGGTACTTTGATTTTCAATAATGCACTGATTTCATTGATCGACATTTCCTGAAAGTGATAACAGATAATCGCTTCTCTGTACTTGAAAGGCAGCGCTAGGACTTCTTCCGTCAGTTCGTCATGTTGAATTCTTTGTGACAGCTCTGTTTCCGGAGACGGAGCCGTGCCCCGGAGCCGGTGCATAAACTTGGCATTCAGATTAAGGTTTTTCACCCACCCGCTCCGGAAATGGTCTTTGCATTTATTGACGGTAATACTGTTGATCCAGGCTTTAACAGCCGTGTTTTTCTTAAGATGATGCATCTTTTTATAGCATTTAATAAAAACTTCCTGTGCTATATTTTCCGCAATCTGTACATCTTTGACATAGGAGTAGGCCAGTCTGGTGACCTGTGCCCCGTATTGAGTCATCAGTGTTTGGATCAGCTGATCTTTATCGATTTGGTTGTTTCGGTATTGCTCGACGAGTTCTTCCAACGGAGCACCAACCTCCCGTCTTATTGTCCTCTGATTATTAGACGAATCAAATCATAAAATCATTCAACTGTGTGGATAGAATTTGCTATAGTCATTATAAAATAGATTGAAAGGGGAATTAACATAAGAATTAAGTATTTTGGTGGAAATCATGCAGATTTTACGGCATTGGTAAATTGTAAAAGAGAATGTCACCGTGATACCCGGGGGGTCAACCTCAAGTGATTTTGGGGAAAATGGCAGAGTAAAAAAAGGAGAATCCCATGATGTGGGGTTCTCCATTGGAACTTCAGTTTTCCATCATTTTTTTCCGTCGGTGTTCTTCTGACAGGAAGTTAAAGAAGGTTTGCATGCTGAATTTTGGCTTGGCTTTCACATTATTGATGTACTGATTTTTCATATAATCATTCACATGCTCGCTTTCCTTAATCCGCTTAATGATATGATCCATCCCGATTTGCCGTATTTCTTTATTCATATGCTTGGATTCTTTATACAGTGCGGCACCAATCGCACCTAACAAGGCGTAGATGCCCAGCGCAAGCATCATGTCTTGACTGTACCCTTCAATAACCAGCATGAAAAATAGATTGATAATCGAAATACTCAATAAAGGAAGGGCAACAAACATATATTTGGAACTTTTCTTGAGTTTTGGTTTGACCAGCTCATCAATAATCTCCAGTTCCTTCTCAATGAATGTGGGCATCCCTTTGGACATGAATTGATTCATATATCTTCTCCGCTCCTCAAAAATGATTTAAACAAGTTTATATCGTGAATCGGCTTCAGGTTGTGCCGATCAAAATGCTCCATGGTATGAAAAAAGACCTGCCGATTCGAATGGCAAGGTCTTGCTAACAACTGTCCGTTGCCAGCAAAGCCGGGAATATGAGGTCCACTCCGAAATGACGGCTTTGCTGTAAAAGCTACTCCCCTTAAGGAATTTATTCTTATTTTTATTATATAATGATAGCCGTTATTTGTCATATTAAAAGCTTAATATAGAATTTTTTGCTCAGTTACGGCAAAAAAGCAGGAATATACAAGCACTTTCGCGAAATTGTTAATTGGGGCATGGTTGTCCCGCAGGAAAATTATTTGGAGGGATTTACGTTGGCTACGATTGATGACTTTATGGAAATTGAAATGCGTGTTGGTACGGTCTTAAAGGCTGAACCTTTTCTGGAAGCCAAAAAGCCGGCCATTAAACTGGAGATAGATTTTGGTGAGGCGATTGGAACGAAACAATCCTCGGCACAGATTACCCGGAGATATGAGCCGGAAGAGCTGGAGGGACGCCAGGTTGTCGGTGTCGTGAACTTCCCGCCGATGCGGATTGCCGGATACAAATCTGAAGTTCTGGTCATTGGCGGTGTCCAGGAGGAAGATGACGTTGTGCTGCTGAGACCGGATGAACCGGTTGCGAATGGTACGCGGATATCGTAGTGAGTGATTGAATGGGGGAGGAGGCGTTCGATGCCGACGTGGAATTCGCCAAAGTTCACAGGAAATTCGCTGGAGTTCACAATTAAATCGCCAAAGTTCACAATTAGTCCAATCAATACAAGTAACCTTGGAAAGGAAGTCAGACATGGAGCTGACATTAAAAAATCAATCAACAAGTAAAGGTACGTCCATTTCATGACGATGATTTTACTGCGATACAGCAGTTGAATCATGCTGAGGGGTATGCTGAGGTTGATTCTACTTGGTTCCATAAAAAAACATCATCCAAAACGTCTCCATAATCATTTCAGAATGGATATGGGGACGTTTTTTGATAGCAACTTTAAAATATTCCAACATTCCTGCTATAATAGAAATAACTGAATGGAGGATCGACATGCGGATTAAAATCACAAGTGTATTTGTAGAAAATCAGGAGAAAGCCTTGCAATTTTATACGGAAGTTCTTGGGTTCCAGAAAAAAATGGATATGCCGGCAGGGGACTTTAAATGGCTGACCGTTGTATCGCCGGAAGAGCCGGATGGGGTTGAACTGCTCCTGGAGCCAAATGAAAACGATGCGGCAAAGGCTTATCAAAAAGCGATTTATGAACAGGGAATCCCAATCACATCATTTGTCGTTGATGACATTAATAAGGAATATGATCGCTTGAAGGAGCACGATGTGGAATTTTCGATGGAGCCGACTGAAGCAGGACCTGTCACATTTGCGATTTTTGATGATACGTGCGGCAACCTGATTCAAATCTCACAGGCCCGCTAAAGTGAAACTTCATTCAGTGGTGCGCTTTGCCGCCACTGAATGTTAGTTGAGCCGAATCGGACATTTCCTGGCAGTTGAATTCCCGACTAATCTTCTTTGTTTTCACCTCATCGTCATGAAGAGGGGGTCTTACTGCCAGTTACATGCGGAGTAAAGGATAAGGCAAAAACAATAGGGGGAATGTATTTATGGAGGGGACACAAACGAACACAAAACTGGTGGAGGAATTGCAGCAAGTTTTGGCAAAAGATCGTGTTACCACGAATCAGACGATGCTGGAGCAGCACAGCTCGGATGAATCATATCACACACCGCATTTGCCGGATATTGTTGTGTTTCCGGAAAATGCAGATGAAGTGAGTGAAACGGTTAAACTGGCAAATAAGTACGAAATACCTGTTGTGCCATATGGCTACGGGTCCAGTCTTGAGGCCAATGTCATCCCGGAGCACGGTGGGATTGTGATTGATTTTGCCAACATGAACAAAGTGCTGGAAGTTCGCGAGGATGATTTTCTTGTGAAGGTGCAGCCTGGTGTCACCCGGTCGCAGCTGGACAAAGAGTTAAAAAAGTACGGCCTGTTTTTCACAGTTGACCCCGGTGCAGATGCAACGCTTGGGGGCATGGCATCGACCAACGCGAGCGGGACAACTTCGGTCAAATATGGCATTATGCGGGACAATGTGCGTGATATGGAAGTTGTACTGGCAGATGGCACCATTATACATACCGGCAGCATGGCGGCAAAATCGTCGTCCGGCTACAACTTGAACGGACTTTTTATCGGTTCGGAAGGGACACTTGGCTGTTTTACCGAGCTGACACTGAAAGTCATCGGGATTCCCGAGCATATTATGGCTGCCAGAGCGGAATTTACCAGTGTGGATGATGCAGTTGATGCTGTCATCGCCATCATGCAAGCCGGTATTCCAATTGCCCGTGTGGAATTGGTCGATGAAGAATCGATTAAGCAAATGAACCGGTATAGTGAAACAGATTATAGTGAAGTACCGACATTATTTTTGGAACTGCACGGTAATGAAGCAGGCCTGAAGCATGATATTGCGTTCATGGAGGAAATCGTCAGTGACATGCGCTGCCGGCAGATTGAATTCGAAACGGAAACCGCCGGACGTAACAAACTGTGGGAGGCCCGGCATAATGCAGCCTATGCATTCATTCATAATCACCCGGGCAGAAAACAAATGGTCACCGATGTCTGTGTGCCGATATCCGAATTGGCCGGTGCGGTTAAAGATGCAAGAGTAGCCATTGGCGAATCAGGGCTTTCCGGCGGCATTGTCGGACATGTTGGTGACGGGAACTATCATATTCTGCTGATGCTTGACCCGGACAATCCGGATGATATTGAGCGTGCCAACCAGGTGAACGAACGGATTGTCGGTTACGCACTCGAGCGCGGCGGTACCTGCACCGGCGAACATGGTGTCGGCACAGGCAAACAGAAATATCAGAAACGTGAACACGGTGAGGCGCTCGGTGTCATGCGCAAAATTAAGCAGGCACTCGATCCTGAAGATCTTTTGAATCCTGGAAAAATAATTGAGTGAAGCGGAAACACCTTGGCACTGCCAAAGTTCCCGCTAATACTCGATCGAAATGGACACTAATGTGAAGTGCGGCGTAGTAAGCTCATCCCGCAATTCGAAAGTGATTTGTATCAATTTTCTTCATAATTTGGTAAACTAAAAGGGACAAAAGCCAGCCGGCGAAAGAATGGTGGTGATTCAGAATGGGCTCTTTACTTGCCGATTATGCGTGGTATGAACTGGTTAGCCCCGTTACTCTGGTGACGGCGGTGCTGCTTTGTTATTGGTATGGAAAAACAATTATCAGATCACCTCACTATAACGTGACAAGTAAGCATAAGACTTATTTTTTCTCAGCAGTCATTTTATTCTATCTTGTGGAAGGGTCACCATTTGCTCTGGCTGCTGATGATTATTTGGTCAGTGCGCTGGTATTTCAGTTGTCTACGATGGCCTTTATTGTGGCGCCGCTATTTATTCTGAGTTTCCCGAAAGCATATCTGAAAATCTTTTTCTGGCGTCACAAACGGTCAAAAATTGCCAAATTCTTATTTGCGCATCCATGGCCGCTGGCGGTCGTATTCAATGGCCTTGTCACGGTATTCCTTATCCCGTCGGTTTTTAATGCCGTTACTGGAAATGCGCTGCTGCAGTTTCTCTATGAGGTATTGCTCGTGACATTCGCACTTCTTACATGGTGGATCATCATTCAGCCATCGAGGGAAATATCCGATCATAGCTATTTCATGCGTGTGGCCTATGTATTTTTCACCGCATTGTTTTTAATGCCGATTGGTATTTTCCTGTTGGTCATACAGGATCCGATGTATACCTCCTACACAGCGGTTTCCGGCGAACTGCTTCCTGCATTGACAGCTGTTTATGATCAGCAGCTGGCAGGCGGTGTGCTGAAATTTCTGCAGTTGTCCAGTTACTCGGTCGCTCTGTTTTACCTGTTGAAAATGTGGGGGTTGCAGGAGGAAGAAAACGAAGGAAAAGTGGATGACGATACGCGTGTTGTTCAAGGTGTCGTCATTAAATTGAATGAGCGCAACAGACGAAATAAAGGGAAAAAACGATAAATTATACACTTGCCAAACTTTGACAAACAATTACTCAATGAAATTCCAATTATAGGCGGAACAGTTTAGCGGCAATTTTATGGGAGCAAAAAACAGCTCGCAGAAATCATCTGCAAGCTGTTTTTTCGTTATCCCCAAACTTCTTTTGCCACATCCACAATGAATTTCAGCTTTGCCCATTGCTGTTCTTCACTCAGTTCGTTGCCGTGATGGGTGGAAGCAAAGCCGCATTGCGGACTCAGACACAGCTGGTTCAACTGGACATATTCTGATGCTGTTTTGATGCGGTCAACCACGTCTTTATTGTCTTCCAATGCGCCCGTTTTCGATGTCACCACACCGAGCACAACACGCGGCCCATCTTCCGGAATGTATTTGAGTGGGTTGAATCCCCCTGAACGCTCGTCATCATATTCAAGGAAAAATCCATCTACTTTACCCTTCGCAAACAGTTTTGGGGCAATACGGTCATAACTGCCTTCAAATGCCCATGTTGAGCGGTAATTGCCGCGGCAAAGATGTACCGTAACGGTTAAATCGTCCGGTTTCTTCGCAAGGCTTTCATTCAGGACTCGGACAGCCAAATCAATCAGAAAATCCCGGGCATCACCGGAGTCCTCATTCCAAGGCACGCTGTCTGCCGCAAGTCCTGCAATATATACATCATCCAACTGCAGGTAGCGAAGACCCGCGTCGTAAAACGCCTGAACCGCATCCTGGTATGTTTGGATGATATCTTCAGCATATTTCTCCAGATCCGGGTAAATATCAGGGTTTCTGATCCCATCATTAAAAAACATATTCGGACTTGGGATGGCAAATTTTACGGAAGATCTTCCGTCCACGATATCAATCAAATCTTTGACATCTCCAAGAAACGGATGGTCCGGATTGAAGGAAATGTCACCCGAATTCCGGACATTATATTTTTCCGATTCTTGGCCCTGAAATGCATAACCGTGTTCAGGAACATAGCCTTCAAACCCGTTCAGATGCTCCATGAAATCAAGATGGAACCATGTCCGTCGGAACTCACCGTCAGTTACAGCCTGCAACCCCGCTTCAATTTGCTTGTCAACAACCCGTTTGATTTCTTCGTTTTCCACCTCACGTAACCGGTTGGCGGAAATCGTGCCGTTTTGAAATTCACTTCTAGCTTCATGCAGCCGGTCAGGGCGCAGCAGACTTCCAACGTGGTCTGCACGGAATGGTGCTTTTGTTACAGTTTGAGTCATTGTCATACCCTCTTTCTGTTAAAATTTGGTTTTGGATACAAGGTGATTGATAACCGAATCAATAACGGAAACGTAAAAAACCTCTTCAGATAAGAAGAGGTTTGAAATTCATCATCACTCTTCTTATCTGTAAGCATTACGCCTTCTGGAATTAGCACAGTCATAGACCGATGCTGAGGCTTCAAAGGGCCAGTCCCTCCGCCTCTCTGGATAAGAATGTTTTAATTCAATTATGAGATTAATGAACAGATTACACCAGTTATATTTGAATGTCAAGAAGGAATTTTCAAAAAAAGAAGTCAGGTGGTTATGTTACAATAATCTATACTTACTGATATTTAACGAGGACAATACAAGTGTTATTAGAATTAATTGATGATAAAAGCCAATGTTTTAAGTGTTATAAAAAGAGGGGTTCCATGGTCTATGCTTACATCATGATGCTTTTTGTGGTGATTTTTTATGCGGGGAATATTCTAACGGGAAGGGCGATTAATGAGCTGCCGCCATTCACGATTGCGTTTTTCCGTCTGGCGGTGGCGTTTATCGTTACACTGCCTTTAGGTCTGCGCAGCGCCTGGCGATATCGTCATAAGTTTTTGAAATATAAAAAACCGTTTTTGATCATGACATTAACAGGGATTACGTTTTTCAATACGTTCATTTATAGTGCGCTGCAGTTTACAACGTCTGCGAATGTGTCCGTTCTGGAAGCGGTTATTCCGGTTGCAACGGTTGTCCTGAGTGCCATCCTTTTAAAGGAAAGACTCCGTAACGTGCAATTATTAGGGGTGCTTATATCTTTGTTGGGTGCTGTTTGGGTCGTGCTGGATGGCAACATTTTCTCGCTCGCAGCTATGAACTGGAATATCGGCGATGCCATTATGATCGGTGCAATTATATCATGGGCGGTCTATTCCATTCTGGTAAATAAATATATGCATTTGTTCCCGCAATTCGGAGCTCTTTTCGTCATGAGCGGTATTTCAGCAGTTGTGCTGCTGCCCATTGTTATGGTTGAATGGTTTATCACAGGAGTGCCAACTGAATTAAAGATTCCGTCAAACATGTTAGGACTGACTTATCTCGGCATTTTTCCATCGTTTATAGCACTCATTTTTTATAATCGTGCTGTGGGGAAGCTTGGTGCTTCACAAGCTTCAATATTTTTAAACTTTCTGCCGGTGGTCACGATGATCGGAGCATATCTTTGGCTCGATGAAACGATCACATTGATGAAGATTGCTGGTGCTTTGGTCGTCATTTCCGGTGTTATTTTGACGACAAAAAAACGTAAGGAAATGACCGAATCAAACATACGGCAAGCCGTTAACGAAATAGATTAAAATCTTACAGTTTACATAAACTAACAGAACGACTGAGAGTGATACAGGAGTGAAGTTATGGCGCTAAACGGAGAGATCGTTTCCGGAGAATTTGACTCGAGGGCTCAAGCATTTATACTGCAAAAGGTGAAGCATTTCTCTACCGAAACAATCCTTAGCAAAAAGCAGCTGAATGCACTTTTCGATTATTTGACTGAAAACAGACGCGAAGAGGACGGACAAGTTCTGACGTTATATGATCAAGTGCTCGTCCGTCTGAATCAGGAGGAAGTTGAGCAATTTATAAATGACCTTGATACCATCAAGTCCCGGTTTCAGTAATTCTGATTTAATATACAAGTCATTTGTCCGGATTCAGGGATCATCCAGTGAGCTCAAAGTCCCTGTTGCTTTTATACATGTTTAAAAGTTTGTCAAGTTGCTGACTGCACCTTATTGTTTTTTGATCTGTTAAGCCATATGTCAATCCCGCTTCAATCATTTCCTTTTGTTTGGCCAGGATAGCCATTTCCAACCCCGATTGTTGCGGTTTTGCTTCAAAAACTTTCATATATATCCACCTTTCATAATATGTAAAATTATCGGGACCTTTGACTTAAAAACGCGCACAAAAACTATTATGTCCATTACTGATATCAAACGCAATAGATTCTACAAACAAAGTCAAAACATTACATAATGCGACATAATTTATCAGAAAGGGAGATTGAATTAGATTTAAAAAAGGGCGGGAATGCGAGTCATGATCAATTTTTGTAGGCAGATGTAGTTTCAGGTGTTCCAGACAATACAAATCCCCGATCCTAACAAGCTTCCCGTCGTATATGAAAGGCGAAAAAGAGGGTCCGCGATGAATTGGAGGATGGACCGCATTCTTGTGTTGACAGCGGGGCAGGCGGAGGAAAAGGCGTTCAGGAAGTGCTGCAAACTTCAACTCAGCTGTCCCATTCTCCCAGCACGTCGCCGATTTCTCTTGAATGAATGACCTCATCGGCATATTTGTTAAGGTCAGTCGGATCCCGGTTGACAATCACCAGCCTGGCACCATTTTCCTTGGCGATCAACGGAAACTGATTGGCCGGTGTGACACTCAATGAGGATCCCAGCACAATAAACAGATCAGCTTTTTCTGACTCAGCCAGCGCAAATTGGAAAGCGTCCTGTGGAAGCATTTCCCCGAACAGTGTGATCGAAGGCCGCAAAATGCCGTCGCATTCGCAATAGTATTCCTGATTGACGTATTCCTCACTGTTGTATTCTTTCCCGCACGACTGGCAGTGCAATTTAGTTAGGGTGCCATGCAGTTCGGCAACATTTTGATTGCCTGCTTCCTGGTGGAAACCATCGACATTTTGCGTAATGATCGACTGGACAAGTCCTTGCTTTTCCCATTCTGCTAAAATCTGGTGCCCTTTATGCGGCTTATAATCCTTTACACTTTGCACCCGCGTCCGGTAAAAGTCGATGAAAGCCTCAACATTATTGTTCAATGCATCGGTACTGGCAATTTTGCTTGGATCTTTCTGATTCCACAATCCCTGATTGGCCGAGCGGAAATCAGGCAGACCGCTTTCCGTAGACATGCCGGCACCGGTAAAAACAACCGTATGATTCGATTCGTTCAGCCAATGTTTCATGAGTTATACCTCCTTGTGATTGACCTCATATGAAAAATGTATCACGTATTATGTGTTCTCACAATTAAATGATTCCCATTCTAAATGGTTTTGACAGTCATTTCCATCGCCTGCTCTTAGCAGGGTTTTACTTCTTCCGCTTTTCTTTCTGATCAATATGAATGGTAGGCGGTTGATAATCCTTGGTAGCACGGATATCTTCATTGGATGCCCGCATAAAAGACCAGGCCAGGAGCCCCATAATAAACAGAACTGGGAACCCGGCGACGATACTGGCTGTTTGTAATGTCTGTAAATCACCGACATACATAAGAACCAATGGCATCAGACAAAGTGTAAAAGCCCAGAACAATCGATTCCACCGCAATGGTTCTTTTTGAACTTTCCTTTGCACAACCGCTGCAAGAATATAGGAAGAAGAATCAAACGTTGTTGCAAGAAATACGATGGCCAGTATAGTAAATAGAGTCACCATAATCCCAGCCATTGGCAATTGATCCAAAATAGCAATAATGGCAGCTTGCGGGCTCGTTTCATTCATGTACCCGATAACGTCGAAGGCTCCGGAAAGCTGCAGATGCAGTCCGTAGTTTCCCATGATGCCAAAAAAGAGAACACTGCCAATCGTGCCGTACAAAATCGTGCCGACAATCATTTCTTGAATGGTACGTCCACGGGAAATACGTGCCACGAATAAACCAACAAACGGCGCATACACAACCCACCAGGCCCAGTAAAAGACGGTCCAGGTCTCCGGGAAACCAGTTTCCGAAAAGCCCTCAACATTTGCAAGCGGTTCAAGCCATGTCGCCATTTTGAAAAAGTTATTCAAAATCAGCCCCAAACTTGTAAAGGTAGTCTCACTAATAAATAGAGTCGGCCCCATAATAAATATAAAAGCAAGAACAAAGATGGCAAGCCATAAATTTATGTCACTTAGTATTTTTATGCCACGCCGGAGCCCAGAATAGGCACTAATCGCAAAAATAGTTGTGCATACCAGCATGATAATAGTCTTAGTTGCCAGGTTGGCCGGAAGTCCCGTGATATTGTTAACACCTTGTGCTATCATCGGTGTGCCTAAGGCCAGTGTTGTCCCGGCGCCTCCCATAAGTCCGAACATGAACAGCACATCAATGGTATTACCAAGAGGCGTATCGACAGCTTTGCCGAGCACCGGACGGACCGCCTCGCTTATTTTCAGAACGGGTTTTTTTCGGACGTAGTAAAAATAAGCTATAGGCAGTGCAGGCAATGTATAGATTGCCCAGGCAATTGGACCCCAATGAAAAATCCCGTATGCCGGCGCCCATTCAATAGCTTTTTGTGATCCACTTTCAATACCAAAGGGCGGTCCCTCATAGTAAAAGGCCCACTCGATCATTCCCCAATAAAGGATACTCGACCCTATTCCGGCAGCAAATAGCATGGCTGCCCAGGAAAACGTACCAAATTCTTTATCTTCATTTTGATCTCCAAGCTTGATATGTCCGTTTTTGCTGAACGCGACAAATAACAAAAAAGCAAAAGTAGTCAAACCAAAAATTAAGTAAATAACGCCAAAGTTTTCGGTCATGAAATCGTTAGCCAAATTGACAATTACTTTGCCTGTCTCCGGAAAAACCGCTAAAGGTATTGAAACAGCAAGTAATAGAATTATAGCAGCTATAAAAGTTGGCCAATCGATTATTTTTTTGTTCATGATGTTCATCCTTTCTTAAGCCAGTTTTTCTTATGTTTGCAGGTTATCCGATGTTGTAAAACAAGTTGTCGCCAAGCAATCTTATTTAATTTTTTTAATAAACTTCAATAAGAATACAATCAATTATATTATCATAGTTTCTGTCGAAAATGAACATAGTTTGGCAGGTATTGAATTGATTCGTGATATTCGTATTGCTTATTCCCGCTTGGAATTGCTGTTTCGTCAGCCTATGATATTTGTTGTTTGAAGATACTTTTAAACGAAGGACTATTTCGACAGTCAAGCTGGAACTACTTTCATTTCTATAATCGAAACAAATTCCGTTTTGGTGACACCAAAAAATTTTTCATATACCCCCATTTTAAAGTTAGATACGATTATAATAATAGAAGACGAATCACTGCTATTGGATAAATAGTAGAATGTGCGAACCAGGCATGTTTACATAACATGCACTTTTAAGTATTTTTAAATGTGAGGCACAGTTTAATAGGCCCCATGGTGTTCCTTTTTGGCATTTGCAGTATGATGATAGTTATAAATTAAATAGAAAGGGTGTTACGGTGAATGAAGCGATTGCTGAATTGCACGGCATCTGATTTTATGGAAATGAATGGACATCAGCTGAGAGAAGCTATTGAAGCATCAGAGGGCAGGGTGGTGTTGTCCGAAGTGATTTGTGCAACGACACCGCTATATCCGGGTTTGACCAATGCGGAATATGCGGCAGCTTTCGGAGCGGATCTGATTTTGCTCAACTTAATTGACGTTGATAAGCCTAATGTTGAAGGTGTTTCTGTGGAAAATCCGCTGACAGTCATTACAGAGTTAAAAAAATTGATTGGCCGTCCTGTCGGTATTAATCTGGAGCCGGTTGATCCTGGAGCAGATGGTTCGGAGATGCTGGATAATCTGCCGGGAGGACGTACTGCAATCCCTGAATCACTGAAAAAGGCCAAAGACCTGGGTGTGGATTTTATTTGCCTGACGGGCAATCCAAAAACAGGTGTTACGAACACGGCGATTTTAAAATCGATCAGGCAGGCAAAAGAAATTTTTCAGGATGACATCATGATCATCGCCGGAAAAATGCATGGCGCCGGTGTCAGAAATGAAGCAGGCACTGGGATTGTGAGCAAGGACGTGGTGACGGAATTCGCTCGGGCGGGCGCTGACGTGATTCTTTTGCCTTCAGTCGGCAGTGTTCCGGGGACGACACTCGAGAAATCGAATCAGCTCGTTCAGACAGTCCATGAACAGGGCGCATTGGCGTTGACGGCGATTGGCACAAGCCAGGAAGGGGCGGCAAAAGAAACGATTCAGCAAATGGCATTAAAAAATAAAATGGCCGGGGCTGATATTCATCATATAGGTGATGCTGGCGAGCATGGGATTGCTGTACCGGAAAATATCATGGACTATTCGCTTGCGATTCGCGGGAAACGGCATACTTATGTAAGAATGGCCACGTCGATTAATCGATAAGAGTTGCGGCCTTTCTTTGAGACAGCTGCGTTCTGGGCGGGTGAATATCTGGCGAATCAACTGTGTAATCTTTCGTTTTAGCATGTACTGACCTGACTAATGTGATTTTCAATAGATGACCCATTAAAGCCCAAACTTCCGCATCCGGTATTGCAGGCTTTGCCGGCTGATACCAATTGTTTGTAAAGCGACTTCATGTCGATAGAGGTCTGATTTTCTTGCTCATAACTTTTCATTCTCATCACCTACATTTAACAGTTTAGTGAAATAAAA